>CALXBJ010000168.1 GCA_944386515.1 uncultured Pygmaiobacter sp. | reverse complement strand
GCGGGGCACCAGATCCAGCACATAGCCGTCCTGCTCGGTGTAGTGCAGGATGGGGGTGACGGTGTTGTGGGGCACCCGCTGGCCGTTTTCCTCGGTGAAGGCGCGGATCTCGACCGACTCGTCGCTGTAATTGCGCCAGCCCTCGGTCAGGCGCTCGGCAAAGGCGATCAGCTGCTCTGCATCCCGGCCGGTGCAGCGCACGGTGGAGACCGGCCAGTTGATCCGGCCGATGGCGATCCCCTCAAAGCCCTTGCAGCGATAGCTCTGCTGCAGCGCGGCGCTCTGCATCGGGAAGGCGTAGCTGCCGCCCTGAAAATGGTTGTGGGAGAGGATGCTGCCCCCCACGATCGGCAGGTCGGCGTTGCTGCCGCAGGTGTAGTGGGGGAACTGGGTCACAAAGTCGAACAGCCGGGTGTAGGTCTTGGGCCCGATGGACATCGGCTCGTGCTTTTCGCCGAAGACGATGCAATGCTCGTTGTAATAGACATAGGGGGAGTACTGCAGGTACCACTGCTCGCCGTCGAGGGTGACCGGCACCACCCGGTGATACTGCCGCGCGGGGAAGTTGACCCGGCCTGCATAGCCGATGTTCTCGATGCAGAGCATACATTTGGGATAGCTCGCCGCCGGCTGCAGCCGCTCAAGCGCGATGGTCTTGGGGTCCTTTTCCGGCTTGGTCAGGTTGATGGTGATCTCCAGCGTGCCGTAGCGGCAGGGGTGGTCCCACTTGATGTTCTTGGCGATCTGGGCGGTGCGGATGTAGTTGCTCACGATGCACAGGTGGTAGAAATACTCGGTCGCGGCGCGGGGCCCCTCCTCCCGGTAGAGCTGCCAGAACCGGGCGCAGACCTCGCTCTCCCGCGGCATCAGCGCGCCCATGATCCGGGCCTCAAAGTTGACCCGCAGCGCGTAGACCTCCCCGTCGTAGAGGCCCTGCTCGGCGGCGAGGTCGAGCAGCGGCTCGAGGATGTCGGTGGGGGTGTCCTGCATCTGGCTCTCCATCGGGCCAGTGTAGGGCTCGCTCAGCCCGTACAGGTCCAGCAGGGTGTTGCGGGCGACGATGGCATCCAGCTTGCCGACCAGCCCCTGCCGAAGGCCGAACCGGACCAGTCGCTCGATCTCATAGGCGGCATCATGCTTCATTTATGTTTCCTCCCTATTGCGGCGTTGGTGGCTTCTGCCTTTATTATAGTGCTTTACAAAAAAATGTAAAATAAAAAATTGTTGCACGGCTATGCAGGAAAAAGGGGATATTCCCACCCGGGGGCGGCAAAGAGGGCCAAAGGGGACGCAAAACGCCGCGGCGGACAGGGCAACCCTTCCCCGCGCTTGGCAAAAGGGAAAAAGGCGGTCGGCTGCATCTCAAATCGGGCGGCCGGCGCAAAAAAGCCCCCGCTCCCGGAAGAGGGGAGAGGGGGCTGCGGCAGGTTTTCCCGCCGGCGGGATCAGAGGATCTGGTCCTGATAATTCTGCTCGATGGTGCGGATCAGCAGGTACATCGTCTCGTTGCAGGGGGCGTCAAGGCCCAGCGCCTTGGCCTTCTTGACCACGCCGCCGTTGATCGCGCCGACCTCGGTGGGCCGCTTTGCGAGGACGTCCTGCTCCATGCTGGTCAGGTGGTCGGGCATCGCCTCCATCACCTTGTGCACGTTGTCGACAATCGCCTCGCGGTCAAGCTGCACCCCGTCCGCCGCGGCGACCGCGACGATCTCGTCGACGATCCGCAGCGCCAGCTGCCAAGCCTCGGCGGTGGAAATCAGCACGCCGCAGCGCAGCCGGCAGACCGAGGTGATGCTGTTGGCGGTGGCATTGACCGCGACCTTGGTCCAGATGGTGGCCATGATGTCGGGGGTGATGGTGCAGTGCAGCCCCGCGGCCTCAAACCGGGCGCAGACGTCCCGCAGAAAATCGGTCTCGACGCCCGACGCGGTCATGATCCGGGTGTGGCCCTCCCCGATCGAGCGGATGCGGCCGGTCTCGAGCAGGTCGCTGGGGAAGTCGCTGATGCCGACGATGATCTGCTCGCGCGGGACATACTCGTTGACCAGCTCGAGGTTGCCAAGCCCGTTTTGCAGGGTCATCACCATCGTGTCGGGGCCGATAAAGGCTTTGGCGCTCTCGAGCGCCGCGCGGGAATAGACCGACTTGGTGAAGAGCAGCACGAGGTCCGCGGCAAAGTCCACCTCCGCGGCCAGCTTGGCCGAGACCTTCGCGGTGTGCACCCCGTCGGCCAGCTCAAGGCTCAGCCCCTCGGCGTCCATCCGGCGCACGGCCTTCTCGACCACGTCCACCATCGTCACTTCCTCGCCCGCAAGGGCCAGCCGGCCGCCGTACAGGGTGCCCATCGCACCGGCGCCGATCACTACGATCTTCATCTTTCAAAACACTCCTTTTACAGGGCGCTGTGCGCCTTGGCGCAGCGCCGTTTCTTGTTTTGGTTGGCGCTCTGGCGGCTTTGTCACGCCGCCCCGCAAAGAGGGGGCAGGGCCGCCAGCGCGGCCGCGCCGCGCCATGCGGTTTTGGCCTGCGGGGGGATGCTTCACGGCCTGTCGTCCTCTTTTTGCCCCCCGAAAAAAGGCGCAAAAAAGCGCGCCCACATATTATACCAGCCCGCCGGCAAAAAAACCAGATGCCGGGCAAAAAAATGCCGCCCACAGCGGCAGGCTGGGGCGGGATGAGACCATTTTTTTCGGCTCGCAAAATTTTTTCGGCAGGCGGCGGGGGATCGGCCGCGGGGTCAATCCCGCTGCGCAAGGCGCAGGTCGTCCCCGTAAAAATGCAGGATCTCGCACTCGCCGAACAGCCGGCTGCCGACCTTTTCGCCGTAGCGGTTGTTCAGCGTCTGCTGGGTCTGGATGTTGCTGGTGTAGATGGTGGGCCGCCCGGTGACCAGACGGGTGTCCACCAGACGGTAGATGCAGCTGGCGAGATAGGGGGTCAGGTACTCCGACCCGAGATCGTCGAGGATCAGCAGCTCGGCGTCGAGCATCGCCCCGAGGGTCTCGTTGGGGGCCTCCCGCCGCTCCTGCTCGATCTGGGCAAATGCGATCTGGCTGGGGATATAGAGCAGGTCGACCCCGCGCTCCAGCAGCGCGCCGGCGATGGCCAGCGCCAGATGGGTCTTGCCAAGGCCCGCCTCACCGGTGAGGAAGAGGCTGGGGCAGCCGGCGCTGAAATGGGCGGCGTATTCGCGGCAGTAGTCGAGGTTGTTTGCCATGACCTGCCGGATGCTGACCCTGCCGCCGGGCACCGGCCGGTCGGGATAGCGGGTGACGTCAAAGTTGTCAAACCGGCTCTTTTCCAGCGGGGCGGTGCGCATCAGCTCGGCGCGGCGCAGCCCGCGCACCCGCTGCTCGACGCAGCGGCACAGCCGGCTGCCCTCCCATCCGGTGTCCTGACAGAACGCGCAGCGGAATTTCGGCTGCAAAGAGTCGGCTGCAAAGCCGTTTTGGACGAGCAAGGCCGCCCGCTCGGCCTCGATTGCGTCCAGCTCGGCCTGCTTTTCGGCGAGCTTTTCCGCGCCGGCGCCGGCCGCACCCAGACGCGCCAGCGCGAGGCCGGTCTCGATGGTGAGGTTGTCCAGCGCCAGCAGCCGGGGGATCTTTTCATAGGCGAGGGCGCGGCGCTGCTCGGCCAAAGTGACGGCGCGCTGCCGGTCGGCCCGCAGACCGGCCATCGCCTTTGCGATCAATTCCTCTTTGCGCATCAGCGCTCACCCCTCTTTCTGAATTTGGGAAGCCGGTCGGGATCCCGCAGCAGCAGGTCCTGCTCGGGCGGGATGTACCGGCCGCCCTCCTGAATGTTGGCCGGGCCCTCCCCGGCGAGGTCCGCCGGGCGGGTGTAGCCCTTGGCGTGCCACTTTTTGAGCATCCCGTTGAGATAGCGGGCGCTGCGCTTGTCCCCGGCGCGCTGGCAGGCGGCGAGGATCATCTCCCGCCCATAGCCGTAATCCTCATACCAGCGGGCAATGAGGGTGCGCTCCCCAGCGGTGAAGCTGTCGGGCGAGGTCTCGAGCAGCTCGGCGACCTCGGACTCATAGCCCTCCCGCAGCGCCAGCAGCGCGAGATACCGCTCAGCGTCGGCGCAGCTGCGGATGCCGTCCTCCCACCAGGAGAGCAGCACCCGGGCGATGTACCGCACCCGGCGGTTGCCCTTGGCGACAAAGTGGGCGATGCCGGTCAGAATCAGGTCGACCGGCAGCTTGTCCTGCAGATAGAGGGAGGCCAGCAGGTTGCCCTCGCTCTCATTGAGGACGCAGCCCAGCAGGTTCTGGCTCTCGCTGATGAGCACCGCGACCTGCGGGTCGTTTGCCGCGGCGGCGGCCACCTCGCGGGAGGAGAGCCGCGGCGGGCGCGGCTGCGGGCGGGGGGCAGGGGCGGGCGCCGCCGCCGGCGCGCCGGTCAGCAGGCCCGCGCCGGCCCAGTAGATCAGCGCCTTTTCCAGCCCGGCTATCCCGCCCAGCTGGGGAAATTCCGCGGCCAGCGCCTCCTCGCGCACCTCGCCGTCCCGCAGGATGGCCAGCGCCACCCGCAGGTAATCGCCGTCGGCGGTGTCCAGACGGCGCAGCACCAGCAAGGGAAGGGCCACCGTGTCCCCGTTGTTCTTGGCAAGCCGGTATTCCATCCCGCAAATCCCCCTTTTTGTGTCAAATTGATAGCCCGGCGCCGGCGGCGGTGCCGGAGAGCCGGGCAGCAAAAAGCTCCGTCTTGGCCGCGCGGCGGCCGGAGCGGAGCGTGTCAAAACAGACCCTGCCCCTTATTTTAGCACACCCCAAAGCGGGATTGCAACCGGCGCAAAGCGGGCTCCACTTTTGCCCTGTGCGTTTGGCGGAACCGTCAAAGCAAGCGGCGGGAATTTGTCTGTTTTGCCTTTTTTAAAGAGGGGGGGAGGGGCGGTATGGCAAAGAAAGGCCCAGCCATTCGGCTGGGCTTTGGGGATACAAGAAGATCATGTTCAGCGCCGCGCACCCTTGGCCCTTCACCCGAATCAAAGCCCAGCGTAAGCGGGTTTGATTCGGAAAGTGAGGAGCGACGGAGGGATCTCACGGACCGCAGTCCGCGCGCCCTTGGCCCTTCACCCGAATCAAAGCCCAGCGCAGCGGGTTTGATTCGGAAAAGGAGGAATGACGGAATGATATGAGAAAAGCCCAGCCATTCGGCTGGGCCTTTTGAATGGAATGGAGTCCATTCTCCTGGCCCTTCACCCGAATCAAAGCCCAGCGTAAGCGGGTTTGATTCGGAAAGTGAGGAGCGACGGAGGGATCT
>CALXBJ010000167.1 GCA_944386515.1 uncultured Pygmaiobacter sp. | reverse complement strand
CCGGCTCAAAAACCTGCCAAACTACATCCTGATCCAGTTCTGGCTGATCGGCGGCTTTTTCAAGTACGCCGCCTACCGCATCGGCCGGGCGTTTGGGGTGAAGTGAGGGGGAAAGGCGGCCCGGCGGGGGAAACAGAGCAAAAAAGCGGCGCGCAGCCGGGGTCTTGAGCTGCGCGCCGCTTTCCATTTTTTTGGACGCTTTTGCGGCGGGGGGGAGGGAAAAGGGAAAAACCAAAAGCGCCCCCTCACACCCGGATGAACTTCGCGGTGAACTCCTCGCTCGCCGGCCGCGGCAGCCGCAGGCAGAGGGACCACAGCGCGCCGGCGCGCGCCTCGAGCGCCGCCACCCGACCCGCGTCCCCCGGCATCCGGGCCAGCTTTGCCAGCGACTGGGAGACGGGGATCTCGGCCCCGGCCGCCCGGCCGGGGATCCCGGCAAGCCCCGCCTCGCTGCCGCCCAAAAGCCGCAGGTAGGGGGGCAGCCGCGGCAGGTCCCCCGCAAGGCCGAGATACCCCGCCAGCGCCAGCCGCCGCAGCCGGGCGTGGGTGTACCGCTTGCTCTTGAGCAGGGCGTACAGCTCCTCGGCGCTGCCCGCGCGCGAGGCCGCCCTTGCCAGCAGCCGGTCCAGCCCCTCGCCCCCCGCGCCGGGCAGCGCGGCAAAGCGGGCGGGGTCCGCCGCGCGCAGCACCGTCAGCAGCGAGAGGGAGAACCGCTCCCGGTCCGCAAAGGCCCCCGCCGCCTCGGCGGCGCGGTAGAGCGGCAGGCAGACCTCGGGCAGATAGGGGGCCATCGCGGCGGCCCCCTTTTCCCAAAAGAGGGCGCGCAGCGCGCCGGCGCTCGCGATGCGCCCCGCGCCCAGCGGCGCGTCGTGCGCGGCGCCCACCCGCTCGACCGGGATCGCCGCAAGCGGCAGCCCCAGCCGGCGGATCGCCCGCAGATAGGCGATGCCCAGCGCGTTGTTCGGCCCGGCCAGCAGCGCCGCCGCGCCGGGCAGCCGCTCCTCGGCCAGCTGGGCGCGCAGCGCCGCAAGGCTGCCGCCCCCCGCCTTGTGCCGGGCGGTGAGGGCGGCGTCAAAATCGGGGTCCTCAAACAGCGCGGCCAGCGCCTCGAGCCGGCCGAGGTCGGCCTCCTCGGCCCCGAAACAGACCGCGTCGCACCCCGCCGCCGCGAGCAGGAACACCCCGCCCTCGGCGAAGCGGTCGGCCTCGGCGGCGGCCCAGGGCGCCGGCAGCTCGGCCACGAGGTCCGCCCCGCAGGCCAGCGCCGCGCCGGCGCGCAGGAATTTGGAAAAGAGCGCCGGCTCCCCCCGCTGGACAAAGCTGCCGCCCATCACCACCGCGATGCTGCTTGCCCCGGCGCGGCGCGCCGCATCGATCTGGGCGGCGTGGCCGCTGTGGAAGGGGTTGTACTCCGCGATGATCCCCACCCGCATAAAATGCCTCCTCTGCCGCCCCGCGGCGGTTAAAAAATTAACGGGCGCGCAGCGCCCTAAAACCGCAAAAAAGCGGCCCCGTTCCTTGAAAACAGGATGTGTTTATTATATAATATTTTTGTTGGGAAAAGAAGCATTTGAAAATTTGCGAAAGATAAATGGAGGTTCTGCGATTATGAAAGTATTGGTCATCAACTGCGGCTCCAGCTCCCTCAAGTATCAGCTGATCGATATGGACGGCGAGAAGGTGCTCTGCAAAGGCAACTGCGAGAGAATCGGCATCCCCGGCGGCATGATCACCCACAAGACGGCGGACGGCTACGAGATCAAGGTGGACTGCTCGTTCCAGAACCACACCGAGGCGTTCTCCAAGCTGATCGAGATGATGACCAAGGGGGACGGCGCGGTCATCGAGGACATCTCCGAGATCGACGCCATCGGCCACCGGGTCGCGCAGGGCGCGGACAAGTTCCCCCACTCCTGCCTGCTCACCGAGGAGGTCATCCAGCAGATCGCCGACCTGTCCGAGCTGGCCCCGCTGCACAACCCCGCCCATATCCAGGGCATCCGCGCGGCGCAGAAGGTGTTCGGCATGGACCTGCCGCAGGCCTGCGTGTTCGACACCTCCTTCCACCACTCGATGCCGCCCAAGGCGTATATGTTCGCCATCCCCTATGAGTATTACAAGCGGCTGCACATCCGCCGCTACGGCTTCCACGGCACCTCCCACCGGTATGTCAGCAAGACCTGCGCCAAGATCATGGGCAAGCCGATCGACCAGCTCAAGATCATCACCTGCCATCTGGGCAACGGCTCCTCGATCACCGCGGTGGACCGGGGCCGCAGCATCGACACCACGATGGGGATGTCCCCGACCGGCGGCCTGATGATGGGCACCCGCAGCGGCGACCTCGACCCCTCGGTGGTCACCTACATCGCCGAGAAGACCGGCGAGCACGGCAACGAGTTCTTGCGGGTCTTTAACGAGCGCAGCGGCCTGCTGGGCGTGTCCGGCATCTCCAGCGACAACCGCGACATCGAGCGGGCGGCCGCGCTGGGCAACGAGCAGGCGCAGCTGGCGCACGATATGCTCTGCTATCAGATCAAAAAGTACATCGGCGGCTTTATCGCGGCGATGGGCGGGGTGGACGCGATCGTCTTCACCGGCGGCATCGGCGAGAACAGCGGCGAGGTGCGGGCCGACGTCTGCGCCAACATGGAGTATCTGGGCATCAAGATCGACGAGGAGAAGAACAAGACCCGCGGCGAGTTCATCGACCTGACCGCCGAGGGCGCGACGGTCAAGACCTTCGTCATCGCGACCAACGAGGAGCTGATGATCGCCCGCGACACCGCGCGGCTGGTCGAGACGGCCCCGCTGTTCAACAAGAAGGCCGAGGAGTAACCCCCTCGGGCGCTGCCCGGCGCAGGGCCTGAGCCTGCGGGCGGGACGCGGGAAAAAGGCCCCGCCCGCCGCTGCAAGAAGGAGGGAACGCGGATGCAGCCATCCGGCGACCGCACCACCATCGTCCACAAGACCGTGCGCTCGGGGGTGACCTTCGGCAGCGCGCTGGCGATGGTGCTCAGCTACACCACCTGGCACTCGGTCGGCTGGGCCATCTTCCACGGCCTGCTCAGCTGGGTGTATGTGGTCTATTTCGTCCTGATGGGGTATTAGCCCCTCGGGCGACCATGACGGAACAACAAAAACTCCCCCGGACCGCTGTCCGGGGGAGTTTTTCTATGCCGGGCCTCCCCCTGCCGGGGGGAGATCATCTTTTTTCTATGCCGTGGCCGTGCCCCCCGTGGCCGGGAAAGGCTTTTTAGACGCCCGCATCCCTCTCTTTTGCCGGGCAGAAAAGACAGCGCCGCCGTGTTCCGCCGCTGCTGGGGGAGAGCACCCAAACGGAGAGCCCTTTGCCTGTGCGCAGGCGCCCGCCGGCGCAAGCTGCCGCGCGCGGGGGCCGGCTCTCCGGGGAGGGACACACCGCCCACAGGGGGGACAAACACACCGCCCGCGGCGGGAGAGCGCCTTCTCATCCGCGGGGGAAGTTGATTTTTCGCAGAAGGAGAAATTTTCTGCCTGCCGGCGGAAAAAACTCACCGCCCGCGGCGGCCGCCCGCCTGCGGTCTGCGGCCCTGCGCGCCGTCCCTGCGGGGGTCCCTCTGCGCCGCCCGGCCCTGCGCCGCGCTGTCGGCGTCGGCCTTGGCGGACTTCATCGTCAGGGCGATCCGCTTTTTCGCGGCGTCGACCTCGAGCACCCGCACCTTGACGATATCCCCGACCGACACCACCTCGCCGGGGTGGCGGACAAACCGGTCGGACAGCTGGCTGATGTGCACCAGCCCGTCCTGATGCACCCCGATGTCGACAAACGCGCCGAAGTCCACCACGTTGCGCACCGTGCCGGTCAGCTCCATGCCGGGCCGCAGGTCCTCCAGCTTCATCACGTCGGTGCGCAGCAGCGGCGGGGGCAGCGCGTCCCGCACATCCCGCCCGGGGCGGCGCAGCTCGGCGGCGATGTCCTCCAGCGTGGGCAGCCCGATGCCCAGCGAGCGGGCAAGCTCCTGCTTGCCGATTGCCTGCATCCGCTCGGCCAGCGCGTCGAGGGCGGGGGTGCCGATCGCCTGCGGGCCAAAGCCGCAGCGCTCCAGCAGCCCCCGCGCGGCGGCATAGCTCTCGGGGTGGACGGCGCTCGCGTCCAGCGGCTCCTCCCCGTCCGGGATCCGCAGAAAGCCGGCGCACTGCTCAAACGCCTTGGGGCCGAGCTTCGGCACCCGCAGCAGCTCCCGCCGGCTGCGGTAGGGGCCTTCTGTGTCCCGGCGCTCGACGATGTTCCTTGCCACCGTCTTGCCGATGCCGGCGACATAGCCCAGCAGCGCCGCGCTGGCGGTGTTCAGGTCCACCCCCACCGTGTTGACGCAGTCCTCCACCCCCCCGCCCAGCGCCTCGTCC
>CALXBJ010000166.1 GCA_944386515.1 uncultured Pygmaiobacter sp. | reverse complement strand
TTATGTGAATAGGGGATTTTCGCCTGTTCCCCAGCGCCAAACGGCGAAGCCGTTTGGCAACTTCGCGGGCGAGTGCACCGAGGTCGGCATGTACCTGGCTATGGCCCGTGTGGCTCATCGCGAGGGCTATCCCGAGATCGGCCTGTACTGGGAGAAGGCCGGCTAGGAGGAGGCTGAGCACGCCGCTAAGTTCGACGAGATGCTGGGCGAGGTGCTGACCGATTCCACCAAGAAGAACCTCGAGATGCGGGTTGACGCCGAGAACGGCGCCACCGCCGGCAAGTTCGAGCTGGCCAAGAAGGCGAAGGAGCTGGGTCTGGACGCGATCCACGACACCGTCCACGAGATGGCCCGCGACGAGGCCCGTCACGGCAAGGCGTTTGAGGGCCTGCTGGCGCGCTACTTCGGCTAATTTACCGCTTTAGCATCTGAGATAAAAGAGCCGCCCCGGCAATCTGCCGGGGCGGCTCTTTTGCGCCGGGATGCGAAGATTTCGCGGCGGGAGAGCGGAGGGCAGGCTGCGCCGCTTTGGCGCTGCGCTCTTTGGCCGGGCGCTGCCCAGCGGGCTGCAAAACCGCTCTGTCTGCACCGCGCGCTGAAAACGGGATTCCGCCGCGGGGGGTGGTTGCGTACCGTCCCCGGCCATCTCCTCAAGATTCCGAGATTCCGCCGCGGGGGAAGGGTACGGCGCCGGGGGGGACCGCGCGGGATCTGCCCCGCATTCGGATTGATTTTCGGCGCGGCGGCTGCTATACTAAAACCAAGTTTAGATAAAAATCTAAATATAAAAGTACGGGCCGCAGCGCCCGGCAAGGGGGATTCGCCATGCAGCAGCAGATTTTGATACCCGCCTCCACCATCGCCGCGATCGTCGTCACAGCGGGGATCTTTTTCCTCGTCCCGATTGCGCTGCTCATCGTCTTGGGGGCCCGCAGAAGGCTCTCGCTGCTGCCGTTGCTGTTGGGTTTTGCCAGCTTTTTTGTTGCCCAGCCGATGACCCGGATCCCGCTGCTGAGCATCCTGTCGCTGCAGCCGGCGTTCCAGAAGTTTGCGGCCGCGCATCTTGTGCTGTACGCCGTTCTGGTCGGCGGGCTGACGGCCGGCCTCTTTGAGGAGAGCGCCCGTCTGGCGGGAGCCGCGCTGCTCAGACGGCAGCGGGGGTTTCAGGGCGCGGTCTCCTTTGGCCTTGGGCACGGGTTCTGCGAGGTGTTTCTCATCGCCGGGATGGCGCAGGTCAACAACCTGATCGTCTGCGCGCTGGTGAGCAATCCCGCGCTGTTCGCGTCGCTCGGCAGCCCGAAGGAGCTTTTGGTGGCGGCGCAGCAGATTGCGGCCGCCGCGCCGTGGACCTTTGTGCTTTCGGTGCTTGAGCGGGTGTTTGCGGTGCTCTACCACCTCTTTGCGTCGGTGCTGATCTTCTGGGGGGTACGCCGTCGGCGCAAGGCGGCGGCGTGGGGGACGGCGGTCCTCTGCCACACCCTGTTCAACGCGCTGGCATCGCTGGCGGCGGCCTACCTTGGCACCCTCGCGGCGGAGGCGGCTATCGCGGCGATGGGGCTTGCGGTGATCCCGGCAATCCGCCGGCTCAAAAAGGGGTTTGAGCAGCCGCAGCCCGGCGGGGCGCAGGCGGGGTGACGCCGCGCAGGCGCGCTCAGAAACGGTTGGCAGACAGAGAAAACACCCGATGCGGCGCACGCACCGGGTGTTTTTGTTGATGGAATGGGGCGGCGGTTCACCGCAGCGCCTGCTGCCGCCGCGCGACGGCGGAGACCCGCTCGGTGGCGGCGGTGAGCAGCAAAAAGAAGACCAGCAGCGCCGCCGGCAGGACGGCAAGCCCCATCGAGCGGGTGAGAAGGCCGAAGCTGACCGGCACAAAGGTGGAGCAGAGATAGCCGCAGGCGGTCTGGAAGCCGATCATCGCCTGCGAGGCATCCGCGCCGAAGATCTGCGGGGTGCGGTGCATCAGCGAGGGGTAAATCGGCGCGCAGCCCAGCCCGATCAGCCAGAGCGCCGCCCCCGCGGCGGCGGGGGCGCTGCCGCACAGCAGCAGCAGGACCCCGAGCAGGACCCCGCCAAGGCCGATCCGGATCAGGCTGGCGGCGCCGGCGCGCACCGAGAGGAAGCCGGACAGCAGCCGCCCGACCATGATGCCGCAGTAGAAGAAGGAGCCCCAGCCGGCGGCGACCTCGGGGGAGAGGCCCTTGACCTCGACAAAATAGCTCGCGCCCCACAGGCCGGCGCTCACCTCCAGCGCGCCGTAACACAGAAAGCAGGCCAACGAGGCGAAAAAGCCCGCCCGGCGCCAGAGGGGGACGGCGGAGGAGCCCGCCGCGCCGGTGTCGGCGACGGTGCCGGGGCGGCGCTCGAGCCGCTTCCAGAGCGGCAGCGAGAAGAGCAGCACGCCGGTCAGCGCAAACTGCAGCAGGCTGACCAGCCGGTAGCCGGACTGCCAGCGCCCGTCAAGCTGCAGGCAGAGGGAGATCATCCACGGCCCCAGCGTGGCCCCGACTCCCCAAAAGCAGTGCAGCCAGCTCATGTGCATCGCCCGGTAATGGTTGGCGACGAAGTTGTTCAGCGCGACATCCACCGACCCGCCGCCCAGCCCGAGCGGGATGGCCCAGAGGCAGAGCATCCAAAAGCTGGTCGAAAACGAGATCCCCATCAGCGCCGCGGCGGTCAGCCCCACGCTGATGAGGGTTACCCGCCCGGTGCCCAGCCGACGGATCAGCGCGGCGTTGCACAGGCTGGACAGGATGGTGCCGGTGGCGGTGAGCATCGACAGGACCCCCGCGCCCGAGACCGGCAGCGCGAGCGAGGCGGAGATCGAGGGCCACGCCGCGCCCAGCAGGGAGTCCGGCAGGCCGAGACTGATAAAGGACACATAGATCAGCACGAGCAGAGCAACCATAAAAGCAAAGCCTCCTAAAACCAAAACGCCCGGATGCCGGGGACGGATGCTCCGGCGGCGTATTTTGCATGGTCAGACGTAAAAAGCGCCCCCGGGCGCAGGGGCGGCCGGCGCGGCGGCGCCGCACAGCCGTCCCTGCCGGGCGGCGGGGCAGAACAATACTATCATAATCGATCCCGCTGCAAAAGTCCATCATCCCCGCCGCATTTTGTCCCGCCGCGCCGCAGCAGGGGCGGGAGAGGGGAAGGAAGCCGCTGGCGCGGCGCGCAGGGCCGCCCCCAACCCTCCGGCCCGCCGCCGCGCACAGTCGGCCGCCGCGCACAGGGCATGGGCGGGGCTGTGCGGACGCGCCGGCAGGCGGCGCACCCGCTGTCCGCCGACCGTTTTTTCGGTTGTGCTGAGAATGGATTCGCTTTTTGTTGTTTCTTTGTGAAAAATGCGGTATGATGATAAAAGAAATGTAAAGTTGGCGGCGGGGGGAATTTTGGATGAAACACATCTTTATCGTGAACCCAAAGGCGGGCAAGGCGGATGCGAGCCAGTATTTTGTCCCCGCCTTGATCGAGAAAATTGCGCCGCTCAAGCTGGATTATGCTGTGGAGATCACAAACCATCCCGGCCATGCCACCGAGATCACCAAGCATTACGCGATGACCCGGGACCCGGTGCGGTTTTATGCCTGCGGCGGGGACGGCACCCTCAACGAGGTCTTCACCGGCGCCTACCGCTACCCGCAGGCGGAGGTCGCCTGCGTGCCGCTGGGTTCGGGCAATGATTTTCTGCGCAACTTCGGCGCGGCGGAGGATTTTTTGCGGATTGAGGAGAATGTCGCGGGCAGTGCGATCCCCATCGACCTGATGCTGGTGGATGAAAAGGAGATCTCCGCCTCGATCTGCTCGATGGGGCTGGACGCGGCGGTCGCTTACGGGATCCCCAAGTACCGGCGCATCCCGCTGTGCGGCGGGACGATGGCCTACAACATCTCGATCGTCGAGCAGATTTGCCGGCCCATCGGCTGCCCGATGACCGTCACGGTGGACGGCAAAAAGTTTGTCGGCACCTACCTGATGACCGCGGTCGCGAACGGGATGACCTACGGCGGCGGCTATAAGGCGGCCCCCCGCGCAAGGATGGACGACGGGCTGCTGGATGTGCTGCTGATCAAAAAGATCAGCCGGCTGCGGATCGCCGGCGTGGTCGGCAAGTATCAGGCGGGCCGGCATTTTGAGGGGGATGAGATCATTCCCTCGCTGCGGGACGTCATCACCTTTGCCCGCGGCAGGGAGATCACCATCCAGCCGCAGCGGCCTGAGATCGCGAACATCGACGGGGAGTGCGGCCCCCGCGCATCGCTGCGGGTGCAGGTGCTGCCGCTGGCAGGCCGCTTTGTGCTGCCCGCCCACCTCGCCGCCGCCCGGGCGTAACGCCGCCCGCGGCGATCTGCTGCCGGCAAAAGGCGTCCGCCCTCTCTTTATCTGCGGCAAATAGCGCCCCTTCCCCTGTGGGAGGGGCGCTGTTCTCTGCGCCTTGCGCCGCAGAGGGGCGAAAAAAACGGCTGTTCACAATTTTTTTTCAATTCACCCCTTGCATTTCAGAAAAAATGCGCTAAAATAAGATTAGCACTCAGGAACAAAGAGTGCTAACAAATGTCGAAACGATAGTGAAATAAATTCTTGTAAAGGGGATATCAGTTATGAAGATCGTACCTTTGGCAGACAGGGTTGTCATCAAGGCGGAGAAGGCGGAGGAGACCACCAAGGGCGGCAT
>CALXBJ010000165.1 GCA_944386515.1 uncultured Pygmaiobacter sp. | reverse complement strand
GCATGAAGGTGCCCATCTACGCCTTCACCGCCCGGCAGAACCCCGACGGGCGCAGCAGCATTCTGGTCACCGTCGGCATCAACAACATCGACCATCTCGGCTCGGTGATCGCCCGGATCAAAAAGGTGCGGGACGTGGTGTCGGTCACCCGCACCTGAGCGGCAGAGGGAAAAAAGGAGGAAAACGCCATGAAGGCAGTGATTCAGCGGGTCCGCTCGGCGTCGGTGGTCATCGACGGCAGCGAGACCCGGGCGATCGGCCCCGGCCTGCTGGTCCTTGTGGGGGTCGCGGTGGGGGACACCGAGGCGGACGCGCGGCTGCTGGCCCGCAAATGCGCCGAGGTGCGGATCTTTGAGGACGCGCAGGGCAAGATGAACCTCTCGGCCCCCGAGCTGGGGTACGAGGCGCTGGTCATCAGCAACTTCACCCTGCAGGCGGACACCAAAAAGGGCCGGCGGCCCGGCTTTGACCGGGCGGCAAAGCCGCCCCTCGCGGTGGACCTGTACCGGCTGTTTGTCGACTGCATCGGCGGCTACGGCCTCGCCTCGGTCAAGACGGGGGAGTTTGGGGCCGATATGCAGATCACCCTGCTCAACGACGGCCCGGTCACCCTCGTGATGGACACCGAGGAGTGGCGCCGCGGCTGACCCGCGCATGGAGGTTGACGCGGCTGCGCAAACTCTGTACAATAGCAAGAACAGTAAAAGCACCCGCCCCGTGCCCGCTCCTTCGAGCCGGGCGCGCGGCGGCTCTTTGACCCCGCCCGCCGGCGGCGCAGACCGCGTACGGGGCGCGGCGGCAGGGCCGCCGGCCAGGGCGGAGGCAAAAAAAGCGGAAAGCGGCGGGCAGCCGCCCGCCGAAAGGAGACAGCAAGATGAAGTTTTTCCATCTCAATGCACCGGGACCCTATTTCACCAACAGCTTTGTCGTCATCAGCGAGGCGGGGAATGCGGCGATCATCGACGCCTGCGCCGCGAGCGAGCGGTACCGGAAGATCCTCGCCGAGAACGGCGCGCAGCTGCGGCTGATCCTCGAGACCCACGGCCACTCCGACCACACCGGCGCGATTGAGCCGCTGCGGGAAGCCACCGGCGCTGAGGTCTGCATCAACCGGGCCGACGCCGCGCAGTTCGGCATCCGGGCCGACCGGGACCTCGCCGACGGGGAGAAGATCCCCCTCGACGAGCTGACCTTCGAGGTCATCACCACCCCCGGCCACACCCCGGGCAGCGTCTGCATCCGCCTTGGGGAGCTGCTCTTTACCGGGGACACCCTGTTCGCCGGGGACATCGGCCGGACCGACCTCGCGGGGGGCAGCTATCCCACCATCTGCGCCTCGCTGAAAAAGCTGCTCAGCCGGGTGCAGGATAACCCCAAGGTGCTGCCCGGGCATGAGGAGTTCTCCACCTTCGAGACCGAGCGGCAGACCAATCCGTATCTTCGCTGAGGAGGGAACCGCGAGTTGTCGATGCTGTTATCGGTGGGCGGCCTTGCGTCGGTCTATGAGATCGAGCATATCGCCCGGATGTTCTATCGGGACCTGATTTTGCGGGAGGGGGTCCATCGGCCGCGCTGCGGCGATACGCTGGAGCCGGCCACCCGCCACCGCGCGGCGGTGCTCTGCGACGGGGTGGTCGCGGTGCGGGCGGGCAGCCGGCGGCTGCTGGCGGCGCTGCGCACCGCGGACGGGGTGCGCCTGCGCACCGAGCGCCGGCCCGCCGACGCCGACTGTGAGTTTTCGCTCTGCCGGCTGCTCTATCTGCTGCTGTGCGACGCCACCGGCACCCGGCCGCCGTGGGGGGTGCTCACCGGGGTGCGCCCGGTGCGGCTGGTGCACGAGCTGTGGCGGCAGGGCAAGGGGGACGACGCGGTGCGGGACTACTTCACCCACCGCTGCCTCGCCCAGCCGGAAAAGGCCGCGCTTGCGCTCGCGACCGCCCACATCCAGCAGCCGGTGATCGACCGGCTGGAGCAGCGCAGCTGCAGCCTGTATATCGGTATCCCGTTCTGCCCCTCGCGCTGCAGCTACTGCTCCTTTGTCTCCCGCACCATCGGGCGGGAGGGGGCGCTGGTGCAGCCCTACCTCGACAAGCTCTGCATCGAGATCGAGCAGACCGTCGAGATGATCCGGGCGCTGGGGCTCAAGCTCTGTACCGTCTACATCGGCGGGGGCACCCCGACCGCCATCTCGGCCGATGGGCTGCGCCAGCTGATGGGCACGGTGCGCCGCTGCGTGGACCTTGCCTCCCTCGAGGAGTACACCGTCGAGGCCGGCCGCCCCGACTGCACCGACGAGGAAAAGCTCGAGGTGCTGCTCGAATACGGCGCAACCCGGATCTCGATCAACCCCCAGACCTTCAGCGACGAGGTGCTGGCCGCCATCGGGCGCAGGCACACCGCGCAGAATATCCTGGACTGCTACGCCGCCGCCCGGCGCATCGGGCACAAGAACATCAATATGGACCTCATCGCCGGGCTGCCCAAGGACACGGTGGCGGGCTTTGAGCGCAGTCTCAGGCAGGCGATTGCCCTCGCGCCGGAGAATATCACCGTCCACACCCTCACCCTCAAGCGGGCGTCGAACCTGGTGATCGACCGCGCCCGGGACGAGTACGAGGACGTCGCCGCGATGGTGGGAAAGAACCGCCTTTTGACCGAGGCGGGCTATGCGCCCTACTATCTCTACCGGCAGAAGGGCACCCTGCAGAACCTCGAGAACACCGGCTTCACCAAGCCGGGCTTTGAGGGGCTGTACAACATCTATATCATGGAGGAGCTGCACACCATCTTTTCTACCGGTGCGGGCGGCTCCACCAAGCTCAAGCAGCCCGGCGGCAGCCGGATTGAGCGGATCTTCAACTACAAATACCCGGCGGAGTATATCGCCGGCTTTGACACGATACTCGAGCGCAAGAAAAGGATAGGTGAGTTTTATGGCTGCGATCTGGATCCCCAAACGTTTGGTTGAGATTGGCCTCATCAACACCGCCGCTGAGAATGCCGAGAGCTTTATCAGCCACTGTGAGATCGGGTACGAGAGCAGGGTCGAGGCTGCGGCCAAGGAGGTGCTGCTGCAAAAGCGCAGCATCGTGATGCTCACCGGGCCGTCGGCGTCCGGCAAGACCACCACCGCAAACAAGCTGGCCGAGTGCATCCAGCGGATGGGCCGCTATTCCTGCGTGATCTCGCTGGACAACTTTTTTAAAAACCTCGACGAGTACCCCCGCCTGCCCGACGGCAGCAAGGACTATGAGAATGTCGAGGCGATCGATGTGCCGCTGATCAACCGCTGCCTGTCCGAGCTGCTCGGCACCGGCCACACCCGGATCCCGCAGTTCGACTTTATGACCGAGCAGCGGATGGAGGAGTGGGTCGACCTCGACCTCAACGACGGGGTCGTGGTGGTGGAGGGGATCCACGCCCTCAACCCGGTGCTGACCGCCCGGCTGCCGCGGGAGAAGATCTACAAGATCTACGCCGGCCTGCGGGAGGAGTACTCCCACAACGGCCAGCGGGTGTTGCCCACAAGGGACATCCGGCTGGCGCGGCGGATGGTGCGGGACTGCAAGTTCCGCGGCCACAGCCCGGAGAAGACCCTCAGTATGTGGAAGAATGTCTGCATCGGGGAGGACCAGTTCATCAAGGTCTTCAAGCCGGAGGCGGACCTGCTGCTGGACACCTCGTTCAGCTACGAGATCTGCTGCTTGGCGCCGTCGGTGATCGAGCTGGCCCGCAAGCTGCCCGAGACGAGCCGCTATGCCGAGCGCCTGTACGAGCTGTCGGGGTCGTTTTCGCTGTGCAGCCCCATCGACGACGGGATGATCCCGAAAAGCTCGATGCTGCAGGAATTTTTGGGGTAAACTAACATAGGGGACAGCCGCCCCGGCGGGGCGGGGAAAGGAAGGTTTCTATGGCACGCGGAATGTTGGATCAGCTGCTCGAGGCCGCCGGCGAGGCGGCGGGCAAGGCGGCGCAGGCGGCGGAGGACCTCGCCGCGCGGGGCAAGGAGAAGCTGGACCGGATGGCCCTCGAGAGCGAGCTGTCCAAGGCGCAGCGCCAGCTGGGCGCGCTGGTCTACGCGATG
Organism: uncultured Pygmaiobacter sp.; assembly: GCA_944386515.1. Classification (GTDB taxonomy): domain Bacteria; phylum Bacillota; class Clostridia; order Oscillospirales; family Ruminococcaceae; genus Pygmaiobacter. Next base: position 1,204 of record CALXBJ010000165.1, on the reverse strand, counting down.
AAAAAGGCCGGGGAGGACAACCCCGCGCTGGTGGACCAGTATGTCGAGGTCATCGCCGACGTGGAGCGGCGGCTTTCGGAGAACGAGGCCGCGCAGGCCGAGCGGTACTGCGTCTCGATCTGCCCCCGCTGCGGCGCGCAGGTGGCGCCGGACGCGCTGTTCTGCCCCAAATGCGGCGAAAAGCTCAGCTGAGCGGCCCGCGAATATGGGCAGACGGTGAAAAAGACGTTTTCAGGGTTGAAAAATCGGCCCTGATGCTGTAATATAGACGTACGTGCTTTTTGCGGGAAAGGGGGCCGTGGGCTTGGATTTTGAGAGAAAAGAGCATTATGGCCCGCAGGATCTTGTGGAGATCATCCGGCTGCTGCGCGCGCCGGACGGCTGCCCGTGGGACCGCGAGCAGACCCACGCCTCGATCCGGATGAACTTCATCGAGGAGACCTACGAGGCGGTGGAGGCGATCGACAAAGGCGACCCCGAGCTGCTGCGCGAGGAGCTGGGGGACGTGCTGATGCAGATCATGCTGCACGCCCAGATGGAGGCGGAGGCGGGCCGGTTCGATTTTGACGACGTCTGCGACCGGGTCTGCAAAAAGCTGATTTACCGCCATCCCCACGTCTTCGGTACGGCGCAGGCGGACAGCGCCGAGCAGGTGCTGCAGAACTGGGACGAGCTGAAGAAGAAGGAAAAACACCAGAGCACCGCGGCCGAAAACCTCGCGGCGGTGCCCATCACCCTGCCGGGCGCGATGCGGGCGGCCAAGCTGCAAAAGCGGGCCGCCGGCTGGGGCCTTGGCTGGCAGGACACCGCCGGCGCGCTGGATGCGGCGCACCGTGCGGGGGAGCGGCTGGCCGGCGCAGGGGACCCGGGCGAAAAGCAGGCCGCGGCGATGGCGCTGCTGTTTGCCGCCGTCGGCGCGGCGCGCGCCGCCGGGCTGAACCCGGAGCTGAGCTTGACCCGCGCCTGCGAGGGGTTTACCGCGGCTGCTGCAGATGCGGAGGCACAGCTTGCGGCCAAGGGCGGCTTTGCCGCACAGAGCGAGCCGGACAGGCAGTCCCTGTGGCGGCGGATGACAGAGTTCCCAAAAGGGGAAAAACCTTTCAAATAAAAGAATATCTTGTTTAGTGGAGGTAGTTTGATCATGACGAAAGCTGATTTAGTCGCGAAGGTTGCCGCGGAGGCCGGCCTGACCAAGAAGGATGCC
>CALXBJ010000164.1 GCA_944386515.1 uncultured Pygmaiobacter sp. | reverse complement strand
GGCCCCGCTTTTGGCAAAAGCCGCAACGGAAAACCGCCGCCCCGCCCCGCCGGGGGAATGATTCCCACCGCAGCGGGGCAGACTAAGGCGCGGCGCATCCCAAACAAGGCGCCGGTGCAAACAGCTGCGGCAGGCCGCTTTTTCCGCTTGCGCCGGCCCGGCCTGCGCGGCCTTTGTGAGCAATTTGTTAAAAATGAAAAAATTTTTTCAAGACGCTTGACAACCGGATAAAATGATGTAGAATAAAGTTAGCACTCTGGAACATAGAGTGCTAAAACAAAGAGAGAAAGGGTGTGGGCAGAGGAATGGATGAACGCAAACGGCGGGTGCTCTCCGCGATTGTCTCCCTTTACGCGGCGGACGGCGAGCCGGTCGGCTCCAACCTGCTGCGCCAGTATTTTGACATGGCAGTGTCCTCCGCCACACTGCGAAACGAGATGGCTGCCCTCACCAAGCTGGGGCTGCTCGAGCAGCCGCACACCAGCGCCGGGCGGGTTCCCAGCATGGCGGGCTACCGCTATTATATCGAGAACCTGATGGGGCAGGACGGGCAGCGCCCGCAGCTGACCGACCGGGAGAAGCAGCGGATTGACGACGCGTTTGAAAACTTTGACTACGAGCCGGAGCGGCTGGCAAAGTCGGCGGCGAAGGAGCTGGCAAAGCTCACCGGCTTCACCGCCGTCTCCACCACCCCTAAGAGCGAGGACGTCAAGGTTGCCTATTACAGCATCCTGCAGGTCGGCCGGTGCAGCGCCGCGGTGCTGAGCGTCAGCTCGGTGGGCGGGGTTGCCACCCGGGTTGCGGTCACCAAGCAGCCCATCGACCCCGCGCAGCTGGCCCAGCTGGCAAAGCTGATTAACAGCAGCCTGTGCTTCGTCGCGAAGGATGACGCGGACGCCGAGCTGCGCGCCGCGCTGTGGGAGGCGCTGGGGGAGGACAAAAACCTCTGGCCGGTCGTCACCGCATCGGTGCGGCTGCTGCAGGGCGCGGGGCGCGGCAAGGTCTTTGTCGAGGGGGAGCAGAACCTGCTCAGTTACCCCGAGATGGAGCCGAACCTGCACGGCTGCTTGGAGCTGCTCAACCGGCACGATGAGCTGGGCAGGCTGATTGCCCCGAAGAACGACCGCCCGATGGTGCTGCTGGGGGACGATATGCCCGGCTACCGGATGCCGGGGGTCGCGATTGTGGCCCGGCGGTATCTGGCAGGCGGCGGGCTGACCGGCGCGATTGCGCTGATGGGCCCCTCCCGGATGAACTACGACCGGGTGCTGCCGACCTTGGATTATTTCGCCGAAAAGCTCTGTCAGTCGATGACGGGCACCGGCAAGGAGGAATAGCGACCGATGGAAGACCAGATCAAAAAGGAGCCGCAGGCCGAAGAGACGCGGCCAACCGAGACGGCGCCGGAACATACCGAGACGGCGCAGCACGAGGCGGCGGATAAAAAACAGAAAAAGCAGGACAAAAAGGACCGGTGCGCCGCGCTGGAGAAGGAGCTGGCGGAGGCCAAGGCCGCAGCGGAGGCCGCCGAGCAGGCGCTTGCCGCCGCAAAGGACACCCTGATGCGGACCGCGGCCGAGTACGACAACTTCCGCAAGCGCAGTGCCCGGGAAAAGGAAGGGTCCTTCAACAACGGGGTCTCCTTCGCGGTGACCCAGCTGCTGCCGGTGGCGGATACGCTGGAGATGGCCGCAGCCGCCCCGACCGAGGACGAGAACTTCAAAAAGGGGATTGAGATGACCCTCACCAAGTTCGCCGAGGCCTTCGCCAAGCTGGGCATCGAGGAGATCGAGGCGGCGGGCAAGCCCTTCGACCCGGAGCTGCACAGCGCAGTGATGCAGGAGCCGGCCAGTGAGGAGTGCCCCAGCGGTACCGTCACCAAGGTGCTGCAGAAGGGCTACCGGATCGGCAAACAGATCATCCGGCACGCGGTGGTCGCGGTGGCACAGTGAGCCGCAGCAAGACAGCTCTCGGTGCAATACCGTTTATATAGAACAGGATTACAAAACAAAAAACAAGCTGCTTTTTTACAAAAAGGAGAGAAATATCATGGGAAAAATCATTGGCATTGACCTTGGCACCACCAATTCCTGCGTTGCGGTGATGGAGGGCGGCGAGCCGGTCGTCATCGCGAATGCGGAGGGCTCCCGCACCACCCCGTCGGTGGTCGCGTTCTCCAAGACCGGCGAGCGGATGGTCGGTCAGGTCGCGAAGCGTCAGGCGATCACCAACCCCGAGCGGACCGTCGCCTCGATCAAGCGGGAGATGGGCACCGACTACAAGGTGAATATCGACGGCAAGGCCTACACCCCGCAGGAGATCAGCGCGATGATCCTCTCGAAGCTGAAGGCGGATGCCGAGGCGTATCTGGGCGAGAAGGTCACCGAGGCGGTCATCACCGTCCCCGCCTACTTCAATGACGCCCAGCGTCAGGCCACCAAGGACGCGGGCGCGATTGCGGGCCTTGATGTCAAGCGGATCATCAACGAGCCGACCGCCGCGTCGCTGGCTTACGGCATCGACAAGGAGAAGGATCAGAAGATTCTGGTCTACGACCTCGGCGGCGGCACCTTCGACGTCTCGATCATCGAGATGGGCGACGGCGTGACCGAGGTGCTCGCCACCGCCGGCGACACCCGGCTGGGCGGCGACGACTTCGACCAGCGGATCATCGACTACCTCGCCGACGAGTTCAAGAAGGAGAACGGCATCGACCTGCGCAGCGACAAGATGGCTGCCCAGCGCCTGAAGGAGGCCGCCGAGAAGGCGAAGATCGAGCTGTCCGGCGTGACCTCGACCGCCATCAACCTGCCCTTCACCACCGCCGACGCGACCGGCCCCAAGCACCTCGACACCACCCTCACCCGGGCGAAGTTCGACGAGCTGACCGCCGATCTGGTCGAGAAGACGATGGGCCCGACCCGTCAGGCGCTGTCCGACGCGGGCCTGTCCCCCTCCGACCTGAGCAAGGTGCTGCTGGTCGGCGGCTCCACCCGGATCCCCGCCGTGCAGGAGGCGGTCAAGAAGTTTATGGGCGCCGACCCGTTCAAGGGCATCAACCCCGACGAGTGCGTCGCCATCGGCGCGGCCATTCAGGGCGGCGTTCTGGGCGGCGACGTGCAGGGCATCCTGCTGCTTGACGTCACCCCGCTGAGCCTCGGCATCGAGACCTACGGCGGCGTGTGCACCAAGATCATCGACCGCAACACCACCATCCCGACCAAGAAGAGCCAGATCTTCTCCACCGCGGCGGACAACCAGCCCAGCGTTGAGGTCAACGTGCTGCAGGGCGAGCGCGAGTTCGCCAAGGACAACAAGTCTCTGGGCACCTTCCACCTCGACGGCATCCCCGCTGCGCCGCGCGGCGTGCCCCAGATCGAGGTCACCTTTGACATCGACGCGAACGGCATCGTCCACGTCTCGGCAAAGGACCTGGGCACCGGCAAGGAGCAGAGCATTACCATCACCGCCTCGAGCAACATGAGCAAGGACGATATCGACAAGGCGGTCCGTGAGGCTGAGCAGTATGCCGCCGAGGACAAGAAGCGCAAGGAGGAGGTCGAGACCCGCAACGCCGCGGATTCGATGGTCTACCAGACCGAGAAGACGATGAGCGAGATGGGCGACAAGATGACCGACGCCGAGAAGAGCGCCATCAACACCGCGAAGGACGCGCTGAAGGAGGCCCTCAAGGGCAGCGATGTCGCCCAGATCAAGGCCAAGCAGGAGGAGCTTGAAAAAGCCATCGGCGCGATGAGCCAGCGGGTGTACAGCGAGGCCGCGCAGCAGGCGCAGGCCCAGCAGGCCCAGCAGGGCGGCGCGGACAGCGCCCAGAGCGCCGGCAAGGCGGACGACGGGGTTGTCGACGCCGACTATCGCGAGGTCAAGGACGACAAATAAGCAAGCGGGCGCCCGCCCGGTCGGCGGGGCCTGATTCGACAGAGCGCCGCCGCAAAGCGGCGCGCTTTGTCGGTTTTACGGGCACAGCGCAGCCGGGGAAACCGGCGGATGCAAACATAGGGCGGCAGGGATGCCGCCGCAAGGTAAGGTGACTTTCATTGGCAGAAAAACGCGATTACTACGAGGTGCTGGGCATTGCCAAGGGCGCCTCGGAGGAAGAGATTAAAAAAGCGTACCGCAAGCAGGCCAAAAAGTACCACCCCGATCTGCACCCCGGCGACAAGGATGCCGAGGAGAAGTTCAAAGAGGTGAACGAGGCCTACGAGGTGCTCAGCGACAAGGATAAGCGGGCGCGGTACGACCAGTTCGGCCATGCCGGCGTCGACCCCAACTACGGCGCGGGCGCGGGCGGCGGCTTCGGGGGCGGGTTTGCCGGCTTTGACGGCAACATCGACCTCGGGGATATCTTCGGCAGCTTTTTCGGCGGCGGCTTCGGCGGCGGCCGGCGGCAGGCCAACCCCAACGCGCCGCGGCGCGGCGCGGATATCCGGGTGTCGGTGGCCCTCTCCTTTATGGAGGCGGCAAAGGGCTGCAAAAAGACCATCACCGTCAACCATCAGGATACCTGCCCCGAGTGCGGCGGCTCCGGCGCGGCGAAGGGCACCAGCCCCGAGACCTGCCCGGACTGCGGCGGCCGCGGCGTCGTGACCACCCAGACCCGCACCCCGTTTGGGGTGATGCAGAGCCAGCGGCCCTGCAGCCGCTGCGGCGGGCGGGGTAAGATCATCAAGACCCCCTGCCGCAAGTGCTCGGGCACCGGCCGGGTGCAGAGCAGCAAAAAGCTGGAGGTCACCATCCCCGCGGGCATCGACGACGACCAGAGCCTCGCGATGCGGGGTCTGGGCGACAAGGGCGCAAACGGCGGCCCCGCCGGCGATGTGATCATCATCGTGACGGTGCGCCCCGACACCCTGTTCGAGCGGGATAAGTACGATGTCTGGGTGACGGTGCCGATCACCTTCTCGCAGGCGGTCAACGGGGACGAGGTGGTGGTACCCACCATCGACGGCAAGGTGCAGTACAAGGTGCCCGAGGGCACCCAGAGCGGCACGGTGTTCCGGCTGCGGGGCAAGGGTATCCAGTACCTCAACGGCAAGGGGCGCGGCGACCAGTACGCCAAGGTCAGCGTCGAGATCCCCAAGCGGCTGACCCGCACCCAGCGGGAGGCGCTGCGGAAATTTGAGGAGACCCTCAAGGATGAGAACTACGAGCAGCGCAAGGGCTTTTTCAAGACGCTGAAGGAGATGTTCGGCGGCAATTAAGGCCGGCCGCGCGGCAGCCCCAAAAGCCGCTGCGGCGCCCTGCGGCGGATCATCCAAATCAGGCAAAAGAAGACGCGCAGTGTCCCGGCGGACGCTGCGCGTCTTGTCATATCTGCCGCGCTGCGGCCGGTGTGTTTTCGGCGTGGCCGACGGCTGCCCCGGCGCAGGGGAGGGGGAGTTTACCCGGCGCGGGCGGCAGCGGCGGCGCCGGAAAGGTATCTGCAGCGCGGACGGCGGCGGAAAAAAGCCGCATGGCGGGCCGAAAAGTGAAATCTTTTTCACCCGGCTTTTCATTTCATATTTCAAAAGATGAAATTATAGCACAGGCTCCACCTTTCCGCGCGCTGCTTTGTCGCGTTTGCCAATTGCTGCTGCAACCGGGGTCGTGTACACTAAGGGTGTGCTTCCAGAGAGAAGCCGCTTTCGCGGCGGCGGTAGCCGGCGTGCGGGCCGATGCCGCCGTCTTTTTGCAGACAGCGCACCGATTCTGGAAGGATAGCGGGCATCTGAGCGGACCGGCAGGGGCCGGCGCGCACAAAAGGAGCCATGAAGTATGTACAAACCGTATGGCATCATCCCCCCGATTATCACACCCTTTGATTTTGAGCTATCTGTTCTATATCGGCGACCGCAAAAAGACCGACCTGCCCTACGAGGAGGAGCCGGACGCCAGCTGTGATTGGTACCGGCTGCGCCACGAGGAGGCGCTGACCCCGGAGGCGATCGTCGCGCTGGCCAAGGCGACCCATGAGAAGTACGGGTTTGAGGACTTCAAGCTCAAGGGCGGCGTGCTGGAGCCCGAAGAGGAGGTCCGTGCCGTTCAGGCCATCAAGGCGGCGTTCCCCAACGCGCGGGTCGACCTCGACCCCAACGGCTGCTGGAGCCTTCGCAAGGCGCTGGAGATCGCCCCGGCGCTCAAGAGCTGCCTCGCCTACTGTGAGGACCCTGTCGGCGCTGAGGACGGCTTCTCCGGGCGCGAGGTCATGGCGGAGTTCCGCAAGGCGACCATGATGCCCACCGCGACCAACATGATCAACACCGACTGGCGGCAGATGTGCCACACCATTGCGCTGCAGAGCGTGGATATCCCCCTCGCCGACCCGCATTTCTGGACGATGAACGGCTCGGTCCGGGTCGGGCAGCTGTGCAATGATTTCGGCCTGATGTGGGGCTGCCACTCCAACAACCACTTTGATATCAGCTTGGCGATGGTGGTGCAGTGCGCCGCCGCAATCCCCGGCAAGATGAACGGTATCGACACCCACTGGATCTGGCAGGAGGGCCGCGAGCGGCTGACCAAGGAGCCGATGCAGATCGTCGGCGGCTGCATCGAGCTGCCCAAGAAGGGCGGCCTCGGCATCGAGGTCGACCGCGAGCAGGTGATGAAGGCGCACAAATTGTATCTTGACAATTGCCTCGGCGCGCGGGATGATGCTAAGGGGATGCAGTATCTGATCCCCGGTTGGACCTATGATCCCAAGCGGCCCTGCATGGTCCGCTGAGGGACAGAGAAGAACGCTTTTTACAGAGAGGGGACGGATCCATGGATCAGACCTTGCGCGCACACGCGGAGAAGATCTTGCAGGGCAGCATCGAGGCGGTGCTGCCGGATCAGGCGGTCCGGCGCGCGCTGCAGTCCTTTGCGCCCGGCACAGGTCGGACGATTCTGGTTGCGGCGGGCAAGGCCGCTTGGCAGATGGCCCATGCGGCCGCCCAGACGCTCGGCCGGGTGGATGGGGGGATCGTCATCACCAAATACGGCCATGTTCAGGGGGAGATCCCCGGTGTCTGCTGCCGGGAGGCAGGGCATCCCGTCCCGGACGAAAACAGCTTTGCCGCAACCGCCGGGGCGCTGGAGCTGGTGCGCGGCCTCACCGCCGAGGACACGGTGCTCTTCCTGCTGTCCGGCGGCGGGAGCGCGCTGTTTGAAAAGCCGCTGCTGGACGGCGGCGAGCTGCAGGAGATCACCCGTCAGCTGCTGGCCTGCGGCGCGGACATCGTCGAGATGAACACCGTCCGCAAGCGGCTGTCGGCGGTCAAGGGCGGGCGATTCGCGCAGGCCTGCGCCCCCGCGCGGGTGTTCAGCATCGTGCTGTCGGATATTCTGGGGGACCCGCTGGACATGATTGCCTCCGGCCCGGCCTATCCCGATTCCTCCACCTGTGCCGATGCGCAGGCCGTCGCCGCAAAATACGGCCTCGTCCTCTCCGCACAGGCGAAGGCGCTGCTGGCGCAGGAGACCCCGAAGACGCTGGACAATGTGACCACCCAGATCACCGGCAGCGTGCGGGAGCTGTGCGCCGCCGCGGCCCGGGAATGCGAGGCGCTGGGCTACCGGCCGGTCCTGCTGACCGACCGGCTCTGCTGTCAGGCGCGGGAGGCGGGCAGCTTTTTGGCCAGCATCCTGCGCACCCATGCGGGCAGCGGGCGCAGGCTGGCCTTCATCGCCGGCGGGGAGACCGTTGTCCGGCTGACCGGCAGCGGCCTCGGCGGGCGCAATCAGGAGCTTGCCCTCGCGGCGGCCCCCGGGCTTGCGGGGCTTGACGGCGCGGCGGTCTTCAGCGTCGGGTCGGACGGCACCGACGGCCCCACCGATGCCGCCGGCGGCTATGTCGACGGGCGGACGATGGACGCGCTGCGCCGGCAGGGGCTGGATGTCTTTTCGGTGCTGCAGGACAATGACGCCTACCACGCGCTGGATGCGGTGGGCGGCCTGATCCGCACCGGCCCGACCGGGACCAATGTCAACGATGTCGCCGTCGCCCTGTTGGAGGGCTGAGCAGGTGCTTTGACATTTTGGGAAAAAGAGAAAAGAAAAAACAGCGCCTTGGCTCTGGCCAAGGCGCTGTTTTGCTATCCGGTCAAAAACACGGGGGCGCGCGGGAGAGGCGCAATGCCCCCAAAGGCTCATCCGCCGAAGACGCGGGGCTTAGAGGACGTCGTCCTCCTCGATGGCATATTTTTTGATATACCGCCAAAGGGTTGTTTTGCTGACCCCAAGCTCTGCGGCGACCTTTTCCCGGTTGCCGTTGTATTTGCGCAGCAGCTCGGTGATCTGCACCGCCTTCTGATCCTTGTAGAGCACCAGGCGCTCCGAGCCGGGCAGCAGCTTGGGGGTCACCTGTTCCAGCTGACGGCGGACAAAGCCCTCGTCAATGTTCCGCTTTTCGGTCAGCAGCACAATCCGCTCACAGACATTGTTGACCTGATTGAGGTTGCCGGGCCAGTCATATTCGCTCAAAAAGGCCCGCGCGCCCTGGGTCAGATGGACATACCGCTTGTACTTTTCCTGCCAGTCGTCCAGCAGATGGTCGACCCAGCCCATAATATCCGCGCGGCGGCGGCGCAGCGGCAGCAGCTCCATGCTCAGCACGCTCAGCGCATAGTAGAGATCGCTGCGGAATTCCCCCTTCTCCACGCGGGAGATCAGGTTGACATCACTGGAGGCGATCACCCGCACATTGGCGGCGGTCGGCCGGTTGGAGCCGTTGTGGAGAAAACGCCCCTGAATCAGGCTGAGCAGCTTGTACTGGGTCTCAAGCGGCAGCGCCTCGATGTGGTTGAGGTAGAGGGTGCCGTCCTGCGCCAGCTCCGCCATGCAGTCACCGGTGTCCCGGCGGGAGGAGTAGTTCCCGAACAGCATATTGTCCAGCGTTTCCGGCATCCATGCGCTGCAGTCCAGCGGGACAAAGGCGTTGTTGCGCATCAGGCTCTCATTGTGGATGCACTGGGCCATGATGGATTTTCCCGTCCCGCTCTCCCCGGTGATCAGAATCGGCGCGGAGTATTTTGAGATCCGCCGTCCCAGCGCGATCTGGCTGCGTGTCTCGGGGCTTTCACAGACCAGCTTGTCAAAGTTATACCGGGCGATGAAGCCGCGCTGATACAGCTCTCTGCGCAGCTCGTCAAAGAGCAAAAACCGGCCGAGAAACGCCGCCGTGAGGAGGAGCGCTGGGGAAAAGGCGCTTTCCGCCGGGGCAGTGCGGCCGCGCAGCAGCCGCCGCAGCCCGGCTGCTGCCAGTGCGCCGGCCAGCGCGCCGAGGGTGTTGGCGGCGAGGTCGTCGATGTCGGTGGCGCGGCTGTTGAAGAGCTGGCTGCACTCGATGGCGAGGGAGAAGAAAAAGCCGCAGAGCGCCGCCGGTATCACCCGCCCTCGCCCCGGCCGGAGCAGGACGAGAAACAGGCCCAGCGGGACAAAGAGCAGGACGTTCAACAGATACCCAGAAGAGAACAGGGGAGAGGCGAACGGAGTGAGGTTGAGCCGGCCAAGGGAGAGGGGGAGCCCTCGGTGCAGCAGGTCGTACAGGGTGCCCGCGCCGGTGAGGGAAAAGACGGCGGCGAGATAGCACAGGAAAAGCAAAAACAGCCCGTCCCGGCAAAAGGCGCCGCCGCGGGGGCGCGCCCCCTTTGGCCGGCGGGCGAAAAAGAGCAGCGCGGGCGGCAGGCAGCAGCAGGCTGCGCCGTAGCCCTCCAGCAAAAGCGCTTTCATGGAGATCATGCGGCATCGGCCCCTCTCTGTGAAGTTACAGCCAGTATAGCCCCGAAAAGCGAAGAAGAAAAAAAGAAAAACAAAAAAATTTCTGAAAATGCACAGGCGGTGGCGCCGCAAACACATCCCGGCAGAGGCGGATGCGCTGCCGGCGGCTTTTTCGCCGCTTTTCACCCGGTGCGGGATTTGGTATAATAAGGGGCGGAAATGCGGGACCTCCGTCCCGGAAGAAAAAGAGACAATAAACCGAAAAGGGAGATGCGGCAGATGGCAGAGCAGATGGATAAACGGGAACAGGCGCTCAGTGCGCACCGGGATTGGCAGGGCAAGATCGAGGTGGTCAGCCGGGCAAAGGTGGAGAATATGGCCGACCTCGCCGTTGCCTACACCCCCGGCGTGGCCGAGCCCTGCAAGGAGATCGCGCAGGACGAGGAGCTGAGCTATACCTACACCCGGCGGGGCAACCTCGTCGCGGTCATCACCGACGGCACCGCGGTGCTGGGTCTTGGGGACATCGGCCCGGCGGCAGGGATGCCGGTGATGGAGGGCAAATGCGTCCTCTTCAAGGCGTTCGGCGGGATCGACGCCTTCCCCATCTGCATCGACTCCAAGGACCCCGACGAGATCGTGCGGACGGTGCAGCTGATCTCCAAGAGCTTTGGCGGCATCAACCTCGAGGACATCTCCGCCCCCCGCTGCTTTGAGATCGAGCGGCGGCTGCAGGAGGTCTGCGATATCCCGGTCTTCCACGACGACCAGCACGGCACCGCGATCGTCCTCTCGGCGGCGCTGATCAACGCGCTCAAGGTGGTCGGCAAGCCGGAGGGCAGCGTGCGGATCGTCATCAACGGCGCGGGTGCGGCCGGCATCTCGATTGCAAAGCTGATTTTGCAGATGAAGCTGGGCAGCGTCACCCTCGTTGACCGGCAGGGCATCATCTGGGACGGCAACCCCGAGAACAACCCCGCGCAGGCCGAGATGGCGAAGGTCACCAACCTTGAGGGGCTGCGGGGCACCCTCGCCGATGCGATGCGGGGGGCGGACGTCTTTGTCGGGGTCTCCCGGCCCGGCCTTGTCACCCGGGAGATGGTCGCCACGATGGCCGAAAAGCCGATCCTCTTCCCGATGGCGAACCCCACCCCGGAGATCTTCCCCGACGAGGCGAAGGCCGGCGGCGCGGCGGTGGTCGGCACCGGCCGCAGCGACTACCCCAATCAGGTCAACAACATCCTCGCGTTCCCCGGCATCTTCAAGGGGGCGCTCGCGGTGCGCGCGCCGCGGATCACCGACAGCATGAAGGAGGCCGCCGCCCGGGGCATCGCCGCCGCGGTATCGGACGAGCAGCTCTCGGCCGACTTTATCCTGCCCACCGCGTTTGACAAGCGGGTGGCCGACATCGTCGCCGATGCGGTCGCGAGCGAGGCCGTCCGCCTTGGCATCAACCGCAAGGCGCGGGACTGAAAGGAGCACAGAAGATGGAGTGGAAGGACATCAGCATCACCGTCCCCAAAGCGCAGGCGGACACCGCCGAGGCGATCGCGACCGGCATCGCCGGCGGGGGGATCTATATTGAGGATTATTCCGACCTCGAGCAGCAGGTCGAGGCAATCGCCCACGTCGACCTGATCGAGCAGGAGCTGCGGGATAAGGACAAAAACACCGTCATCGTCCACCTCTACCTCTCGCCGGACGAGAACCCGGCCGAGGTGCTCGAGCTGCTGCGCCAGCGGCTGCTCGCAAGCGAACTGGACGCCTCGCTCGCGGTCACCGGCATCGAGGAGGAGGACTGGGAGAATGGGTGGAAGGCGTTCTACCACGCGATGGAGCTGGGCGACCGGCTGGCCGTCTGCCCGAGCTGGGAGAGCTACGATAAGCCGGGCCGCGCGGTGCTGCGGCTTGACCCCGGCATGGCCTTCGGCACCGGCACCCACGAGACCACCGCCCTCTGCCTGCGGGCGCTGGATGGGCTGGTCGCCGGCGGGGAGCGGATGCTGGACATCGGCACCGGCAGCGGCATCCTCGCCATCGCGGCGCTGCTGCTGGGGGCAAAGGAGGCCGACGGGGTGGACATCGACCCGATGTGTGTGCGCACCGCCAGCGAGAACGCCGAGCGCAACGGGGTCGCGGACCGGTTCTGCGTCCGGGTGGGCAACCTCTCGGAGCAGGCGAGCGGGAAATACCGGATCATCACCGCCAACATCGTCGCGAACGCGATCATCGCCCTCGCGCCGTCGGTGCCGGCGCTGCTCGACGCAGACGGGGTGTTCCTCGCCAGCGGCATCATCGACGAGCGGGAGCAGGAGGTCGCCGCCGCAATCGCCAAAGCGGGCCTCGCGGTGCGGGAGATCCGGCGGGACAACGGCTGGGTCTGCATCCTCGCCGGCCATCCGGAGGAGAGGGCATGAGCCATCGCTATTTTACCGACCGGGTCGAGGGGGCGCGGGCCTTCCTGTCCGGGGAGGAGGCCGCCCATCTCGCCCGGGTGCTGCGTGCGGCCCCCGGCGATGAGGTGACCCTCTGTGACGGCGCGGGGGTCGACTATGCCGCGCGGGTGGTGCGCGCCGCGCCCGATGAGGTCGAGCTTGCAGTTATTTCCAGCGGCCCGAGCGTATCGGAGCCGCCGCTCGCGGTTACCCTATTCGTGGGGATGCCCAAGGGGGATAAGCTCGAGTGGATCATCCAGAAATCCACCGAGCTTGGGGCGGCAAGGATCGTCCCCTTCACCAGCCGCTTTTGCATCGCAAAGCCGAAGAACGAGCAGGTCAAGCTGACCCGCTGGAACCGGATCGCAAAGGAGGCCGCAAAGCAGAGCGGCCGGGGCAGGATCCCCGCCGTCTGCGGGTCGCTCTCCTTCGACGCGCTCTGCAAAAAGATCGCAGAATACGACCTCGCGCTCTTCTGCTATGAGGGGGGCGGCGAGGCGCTGGCCCCCGGAACACCGCTACATAGCCGGCTGGAGGCGGCGCGCAGCGTCGCCATTATCACCGGCGCGGAGGGCGGCTTCTGTGAGGAGGAGGCCGCGCGGGCCAAGGAGGCCGGCGCGGTGGTGCTGGGACTCGGGCCCCGGATCCTGCGGTGTGAGACGGCGCCGCTGGCAGCCCTGTGCGCGGTGATGACCCTGACCGGCAATCTCAGATAGGGCGGCCCCTTCCCGGGCCGCCCGGGAAAGGATGATTGCGGTTTGAAAAAGACGGGGTTTCGACTGCTTGCGCTGGTGCTCGCCGGCGCGCTGCTGACCGGGTGCCGGGGAAGCGGGGATTCCTCCTCGGGGCCGATGAGCTCCTCGGCGCCGCCCGCCTCCTCAATGGTGCCCTCTCCCACGCCCGACGCGGGGGAGGACGGCATCTATCCCGAGGACGGCGATACGCCGGAAGACGGCATGGGGCAGGAGGGGGAGGACGGTTCCTCCCAGCCGGCAAAGGCAGCTGCGGCGCGGCGCGCTGCGGACTGGCGCACCCTGCTGGTGAACGCCGACCATCCGCTGCCGGCGGATTTTACGGTAAAGACCGCGCCGGTCGAGGATTATGAGGACCGGCTGTTCGATGCGCGGGCGGTGGACCAGCTCAACCA
>CALXBJ010000163.1 GCA_944386515.1 uncultured Pygmaiobacter sp. | reverse complement strand
ATCGCCCCCTGAGCGGGGAACCGGGAAAACGCCGCGGGCGCCCGCCCACAACCGCCGCGCCGGGGCGAAAAACCGGGGCCAAACCCGCCCTTGCTTCCGGGGACGCTTTAAAAAAGCCGAAACGCCGCAGAATGCCGGCGGAAAACGCGCCGCGCCGGTATAAAAAACCGGCGGCGGCGCACCGAGCCGGTATAAAAAAACCGCATAAAAAAGGAGGATGCTGCAACCTTGAAGACTGACCAACACCCCTGCACCGAGATCTGGCGCAGGTACGAGGCCGGGCGGGAACACCACCGCCGCGCCGGGCTTTACCGCGCCGACGAGCGGTGCCACCGCTTCTATGAGGGCGACCAGTGGGCCGGCCTGCGCGCCGGCGGCGAGGAGCTGCCCACCCTCAACTTCATCCGGCCCATCTGCAAGTACAAGTTTACCACCGTCGCGATGAACGACACCGCCATCATCTACTCCCCACAGAGCGATGACCCCGCCGAGGCCGTCCTCTGCGACCTGCTCACCCGCTTCGCCGCCGTCCAGTGGGAGCGCTGCGGCATGGATACCCTCAAATGGCGGGTCATCCGCGGCGCCGCCATCACCGGCGACCACTACCTCTATTGCTACGCCGAGCACCCCTCCCCGCCCGGCCGCTCCCCCCGCCTCGCGCTGCGCGCAGTCGAGCGCTCCGCCCTCTACCTCGCAAACGAACAGGAGCCCGACCTCGACCGCCAGGAGTGGGTCCTCCTCGCCGAGCGCCGCCCCGTCGCCCAGGTCCGCCGCGAGGCCAAGGCCGCCGGCCTTTCGCCCGACAAGCTCGCGCGCATCCTCCCCGATGAGGCCGACGACACCCTCGTCGGCTCCCGCCCCGAGGACGAGGTCCCCGCCGGCGAGGGCAAATGCACCAGCCTGCTCTTTTTGCGGCGCACCGACGAGGGGCTGCGGTTTTGCCGCTCCACCCGCGAGGTCGTCTACGCCCCCGAACAGTGCATCCGCGGCCTGCACCGCTACCCCCTGTGCGGGATGCGCTGGGAGGAGCGCCAGGGCAGCGCCCGCGGCGTCGGGGTGGTCGCCCCGCTCATCCCCAACCAGATCGAGGTCAACCGCACCCTCGCACGCCGCGCCATCAGCGTCAAGAGGTTCAGCTTCCCCACCGCGGTCTACGACCAGGACCGGCTGACCAACCCCGACGCGCTGGGCCGGGTCGGCGCGAGCCTGCGGGTCAAAAACCTCGCCGGCAGCCCCCTCTCCGCGCTGGTGCAGTACCTCACCCCCGTCGGGGTCGGCGCCGACGCCGCCGCCCTCCAGGGCGAGCTGGTCACCCTCTCCCGCGAGCTGGAGGGCGCCTCCGACGCCGCCACCGGCCAGGTCGACCCCACCCAGGCCAGCGGCGAGGCCATCAAGGCCGCCCGCGACCAGAGCGCCCTCGTCCTCAACGAGCAGACCGCCGCCTACCGCGAGATGATCGAGCGGCTGGCCCGCATCTGGCTGGAGCTGTGGGCCGTCTACGCCGGCGAGGGGCTGCTGATCCCCCTCGAGGGGGAGGGCGGCGCACCCGGCCAGCTGCTGCGGCTGCCCCGCGCGCTCTTCGAGCGGCTGGAGGTGGAGGTCAAGATCGACCTGTCCCCCGTCGACCCTTACAGCGTGCTGAGCCGGCAGCTCGCGCTGGAAAATGCCCTCGCCGCCGGGCACATCACCTTTGAGGAGTATGTCGGCGCGCTCGACCGCACCAGCGGCGCGCCGCGGGACAAGTTCCGCGCGATCCTCGAGCAGCGGCGCGCCGCCGGCGCGCAGGGCCTGCCCGGCGGGACGGATGCCGGGGCCGCTGCCGGGGCGGCTGCCGGGATGTTTGCCGGGGCGGCTGACGGCGGGATGCCCGGCGCGCCCGGTGAAGGGGGTGCTGCGGTATGATCTGTCCGCTGTGCGGCAATGAGCTGGCGATCACCGCGAGCCGGACCCTCGCCGACCGGGATGACCGGCCCGACCTTGCGACGCGGGTCTGGATCGAGCAGGAGCTGTGCTGCCGCAACCGCAGCTGCGCGGGCTGGGGCCGGGTGCAGCACACCGCGCGGGTCTACCTGATCGGCGGCCCGGACCCCGGCGGGGAGGACGATGTGTCGCAGCTGCCGGAGGAGGATTTTGATGCGGGTTTGGACGCGGGTCTGGACGCGGGTGCGGATGAAAAGCCGGATGGAGGTTTAGACGCGGGTGCGGACGAAAAGCCGGCTGAAAAGCCGGACGAAAGTGTGGACGAAGCTCCGGAGCAGGACGCCGATACCGTGGCCGATAACGACGCCGACACCGTGGCCGATAACGACGCCGACACCGTGGCCGATAACGACGCCGACACCGTGGCCGACGCCGACGCCGTGGGCCAAGACCCGGCGCTGAGGCCAAAGAACACCGAGGAGGAATGACCAATGGAGATGCAGGAATACAGCGCCGCCACCGCGCCGGCAGAGCCGGCGGGGACACAGCTGCCGGTGCCGGGATCGCCGGAGCCGGGCGGTTTGGAGCAAAGGCCCGCGGCGGCGCAGATGCCCGCCGCCCGAAAGCGGGAGGACCCGCCCGCGCGGCCGTGCCCGGGCGGCGGGGACGCCCCGCCGAAAGAGGGGCTGCAGCGCCCGGACGGCGGGGCGGCGGCGGACGGGCAGCCGGACCCGCCGGGGCAGCCGGACCCGCAGACGGCGGCGCTGCTGGCCGGGCTGCTGGCGGCGGCGGGGCGGCAGCGGGAGGACCCGCCGGGGCAGCCGGACGCGGCGATGCGGGAGCTGGCGGAGTATCGCCGGCGGGAGCAGGAGCGGCTGTTATCGGACGATCTCGCGGCGATCCGCGCGGCGCACCCGGAGGAGAGCGCCCGCTCGGTGGCCGAGCTGGGGCGGCAGTTCCTCGCGATCTGCGCGTCGGGGGTCGACCCGCTGTGTGCCTATGAGGCGGTGCAGGCCCACCGGCAGCGCACCGCCCCGCCGCCCAGCACCGGCGATTTCGGCGGCGAGGCCCCGCCCAAGGAGTTCTTCACCCGCGACGAGGTCGCCCGGATGAGCCGCGGCGAGATCCACCGCAACTTCGACAAGATCCGCCGCTCAATGTCCCACTGGAATTTTTAATGAGCGGCTGTGGGCGCGCGGCTCCGACACGGCCCAATCTGCGGCGACCCGGCGCGGTGTACCGACATCGGCTGGGTAAGCCGCGGCGCGGCGCGCTGCCGCCGGTGTGGCTGCTCCGCTCTGCCGCGCTGTCCGGGCT
>CALXBJ010000162.1 GCA_944386515.1 uncultured Pygmaiobacter sp. | reverse complement strand
AAAAAAGCCCTGCGCGGCTCAGCCCGGCTCCCCCGTGCCGCCGGTCAGCGCCGCGATCAGGTCGGCGGGGTCCGCGCCTTTGGGGTAGACAAAGTAAAAGCCGCCGCCCGTCGTAGTAAAACAGCGTGCAGCCGTACTCCCGCTCCAGCGCGTGGATCTGCTGGGTCACGGCGGGCTGGCTCAGCTGCAGCAGCTGCGCCGCCCGGCGGTAGTTCATCGTCTCATACAGCACCAAAAAGGTCCCGATCCGGTAGTCGAGCATCCCCCGTCACCTCATAAGCAAAACAAATCAGAAGATAAGATATAAAAACTTTATTTTATTATATCCCGGATGCTATAATGAGACAAAGTGCCAACACGAAAGGCCGCCTTGCGCGGCGGAGGAGGACAAAAGATGAAGGTACTGGTCATCGGAGGGGTGGCGGCGGGCACCAAGGCCGCCGCCAAGATCAAGCGGCAGGACCGCGGCGCACAGGTGAAGATCCTGACAAAGGGGCAGGAGATCTCCTACGCCGGCTGCGGGCTGCCCTACTATGTCGGCGGCGCGATCGCCGACCGGGCCGCGCTGGTGGTCAACACCCCCGAGAAGTTCGCGTCGCTGACCGGGGTCGAGGTGGTCACCGGCTGCGAGGTCACCGGGGTGGACTTTGCGGCAAAGACGGTCACCGCCCGCTGCGGCGGGCAGCCGCTCGAGGAGGGGTATGACAAGCTGATCATCGCGGTCGGCGCCGAGCCGTTTGTGCCAAAGATGCCGGGCACCGGCCTTGCGGGCGTCTTTGGGATGCGCACCCCCGACGACGCGGTCGGGCTGCGGGAGTACATCACCGCCAACCGCTGCCGCAACGCGGTGGTGGTCGGCGGCGGCTTTATCGGGCTGGAGATCGCCGAGAACCTGCACGCGCAGGGCCTTGGGGTGACGGTGGTCGAGGCCGCCGCCCAGATCCTGCCCGGGGTGCTCGACCCCGAGATGGCCCAGCTGGCCCGCCGCCGGCTGCAGAAGGCCGGCATCCGGGTGGTGACCGGCGCGGCGGTGAGCGCGCTGGGCGGCGAGGAGCGGGTGCGCTCGGTCACCGCCGGCAGCAGCACGCTGGCCGCCGACGTGGCGGTGCTCTCGATCGGCATCCGCCCCTGCACCGGCTTTTTGGCGGACAGCGGCCTTGAGATGTTCAAGGGCACCATCCTGGTCGACGAGCAGATGCGCACCAACCTGCCCGACGTCTGGGCCGCCGGCGACTGCGCGATGGTCCGCAGCCGGATCACCGGCAAGGCGCAGTGGTCCCCGATGGGCTCCACCGCGAACCTGTCCGCCCGGGTGCTGGCAAAGGACCTGACCGGCGCGCCGGCGCGGTACACCGGCTGCCTTGGCACCGGCGTGGTGCGGATGCTCGAGAACCTCAACGCCGGCCGCACCGGCCTGACCGAGGCGCAGGCCAAGGCGGAGGGCTTTGCGGTCGAGACGGTGGTCTGCGTCACCGACGACAAGGCCCACTACTATCCCGGCGCGTCGGACTTCATCACCAAGCTGGTGGCCGAGCGGGAGACCGGCCGGCTGCTGGGCATCCAGGTGCTGGGCGCGGGCGCGGTGGACAAGATGGTGGACACCGCGGCGGTCGGCATCGCGCAGGGGCTGACGCTGGCGGATTACCAGACGCTGGATCTGGCCTATGCGCCCCCGTTCTCGACCGCGATCCACCCGCTGGTGCAGGCCTGCCATGTGCTGGAGAACAAGATCTCGGGCGCGATGGTCAGCATGACCCCCGCCGAGTACGCCGCCGGCGCGGCGAAGGGCTGGACCGTCGTCGACACCCAGCCGGTGCCGGCGATCCCCGGCGCGATGGGGGTGGACCTGACCGCGGTCAACGGGCCGCTGCCCGGCGTCGAGAAGGACGCCAAGCTGCTGCTGGTCTGCAACCGGGGCAAGCGGGCCTATTTCCTGCAGAACCGGCTGCGGTATTTCGGCTACACCAACACCAAGGTGCTCGAGGGCGGCGTCACCGCCAACGAGGTCAAGGTCTCGTTTGACGGCGCGATCCCGCCCGAGGAGGTCAAGCGGGTCAAGGGCCTTGGCTGCCTGCAGGACAAGCGCCATCCCGACCGGTTCAACGTGCGGGTCATCACCCGCAACGGCAAGCTGACCAGCGAGGAGCAGCGGGCGGTCGCCGAGGCGGCCGAGCAGTTCGGCTCGGGCGAGGTGACCATGACCACCCGGCTGACCCTCGAGATCCAGGGGGTGCCCCACAGCCAGCTGGACCCGCTGATGGCCTATCTCGCCGAGCGGGGCCTCGAGACCGGCGGCACCGGCTCGAAGGTGCGGCCGGTGGTCTCCTGCAAGGGCACCACCTGCCAGTACGGCCTGTGCGACACCTTTGAGCTGAGCGAGAAGCTGCACGAGCGGTTCTACGTCGGCTACCACAACGTCTCGCTGCCCCACAAGTTCAAGCTGGCGGTGGGCGGCTGCCCGAACAACTGCGTCAAGCCGAACCTCAACGACCTTGGTATCATCGGCCAGCGGCTGCCCGAGCCGGAGCTGGACAACTGCCGCGGCTGCAAGGTTTGCCAGATCGAGAACGCCTGCCCCATCGGCGCGGCCAAGGTGATCGACGGCAAGCTGGCCATCGACCCCGAAAAGTGCAACCACTGCGGGCGCTGCGTCGCCAAATGCCCCTTCAAGGCGGTGGAGAACAGCACCTACGGCTACAAGGTGACCATCGGCGGCCGCTGGGGCAAGAAGGTCGCCGAGGGGCGCGCGCTCTCCCGGATCTTCACCACCGAGGAGGAGGTGCTCGAGCTGGTCGAGAAGGCGATCCTCTTCTTCCGCGACGAGGGGATCACCGGCGAGCGGTTCGCCGACACCATCGCCCGGCTGGGCTTTGACTATGTCGAGAACAAGCTGCTCGAGGGCAGCCTGGACAAGGCGGCGATCCTCGGCAAGGAGGTCGAGGGCGGCGCGACCTGCTGAGCGCGGGCCGCTGCGGGCGGCCGTAGGCCGAGGAGTCTGCGCCGCGCGTTCGACTCCCGCCGAGGGGGAGCGGATAGGCCGCGGGACGCAGCGGGGAGGCCATACAGCCTGCAACAGAAAAAAATCCCGGTCCTGGGCCCCCGTTCAGGGTCCGGGCCGGGAGGTGAGTAGAGCGGGGCGGCGCCGGCAAAAGCCGGCTGCCGCCCCGCTCTTTTTTGTCTCCTTTGCGGGTTTTAGCCCCTTTGCAGAGGGGCCGGCGGCGGAAAAAAGGGAAGCCCCGCCGTTTTTTTGCCGCGCTGAGCGGATGGGATGCGGCGCGGGCCGGGGAGGGCCGCCGCCCCGCGCATCACCCCGGCCCGGGGCACGGCTTTGGCCCCTGTGATTCCCCGCAGCCCCTCTGCGGGGCCGCGGCGGGTTTTCGGCCGGGCGGTCGCACCGGCGAACCGTCATCCGCGGGGGCAAAAGCCGCCGCGGGCGGTTCAGCCCCGCTCTGCGGCGCGGGCGGCGCAGTATTCGCCGTAGCCGTAGGGGATGATTTCCAGCGCCTCGACGCTGGCGTCCCGCATCAGGCTGGCCGCGTCGGTCTGCACCGTGAAGCCACAGCCGGGGTCGCAGGCCCACTGCTCGGGCGGGCGGCGGGGG
>CALXBJ010000161.1 GCA_944386515.1 uncultured Pygmaiobacter sp. | reverse complement strand
GGTAGGCCGCGGCGCGGCGCGCTGCCGACGGCGCGGCGCTCCGCTCTGCCGCGCTGTCCGGGCTGCGGTTTGGCCCGCTCCTGACCCCGCGGCTGTCCGGGTAAGCCGCGGCGCGGCGCGCTGCCGCCGGCGTGGCTGCTCCGCTCTGCCGCGCTGTCCGGGCTGCGGTTTGGCCCGCTCCTGACCCCGCGGCTGTCCGGGTAGGCCGCGGCGCGGCGCGCTGCCGACGGCGCGGCGCTCCGCTCTGCCGCGCTGTCCGGGCTGCGGTTTGGCCCGCTCCTGACCCCGCGGCCCCGCCGGCCCCGGCAAACCACGCCCTGGCCCCGCCGGCCCCCGCACGAACCCCCCGCCCCGCGGCGCCGTGGCTTTCGCGTTTTTTTATCGGGCGGCTGTGGGGGTGCGGCTTTGGCCCGGCCCCGCTCCCCGGTCTGCGGCGGCCCCCACTTCCTTCGCGGCGGGCTTTTCCACCCTCCGCAGCGCCCGGTTCGGCCCCGCCGGCCCCAAAAACACCCTTTCAGCAGGCGCGGCTTTCGCGCGGTAGTTTTAAATAAACAGACAAAGCGTTTTTTGGCGGGCGCGCCGCCCCGGCGGCTTCGCCGGGGCAGATCGGCGGGGCAGATCGGCGGCGGACCCGTCCGGCCCCTTTGCAGGGCTTTGGGCGGGACGCGGCGGGGGCTTTCTTCTCCCTCTTTTTTCAAAAAACACCCCAAAAAACACACACCGCCCGCGCGGCGGCAGGGCAAAACGGCGGGATGCGGCAGTTGCCCTCTGCCGCCCCACCCGCGGGCACAGCACAAAAGGAGGCAAGTGAATCAGATGGCATATCAGAATTTTATCCCCGAGGTCTGGAGCGAGGCGATCGACCGCGAGCTGGAAAAGGCCCTCGTCTTCGCCGAGGGCTGCAACCGCCAGTATGACGGCGACGTCAAAAAGATGGGGGACACGGTGCGGATCCTCGGCGTCGGCCGGCCCACCATCGTCACCACCCAGAACCGCGAGATCACCCTCGCCGAGCCCGAGACGGTCGACGACACCAGCGTGCTGCTGCCGGTGCGGCAGATCAGCTATTTCCACTACAAGGTCGACGACATCGACAAGCGGCAGGCCGTCGGCGGGGTGATGGAGGCCCTCAGCGCCGAGGCCACCTACGGCCTCGCCGACGCGATGGATGCCCATATCGCCTCCCTCGCCGCCGGCAAGGACGCGCCGCGGCTCGCCGCCGAGCCGGCCGCGCTGACCGCCCAGAACATCCTCGGCCAGATCGACAAGGCCCTCCAGCGGCTGTACGAGAACAACGTGCGCCCGAACGGCCGCATCATGATGGAGGTCCCGCCCTGGTTCTATCTGCGGCTCAAGACCGCCTACACCGCGCTGGATACCGATAACTCCAAGATGCTCGAAAACGGCCGGGTCGGCCGGTACGGCAACGTCGAGATCAAGATGAGCAACAACGTCGCCGCCGCCGCCGACGGCAGCAGCCTCGTGATGCTGCACACCGACAAGGCGCTCGCCTTCGTCAAGCCGCTCACCCACACCGAGGCCTACCGCCCCGAAAAGGGCTTCTCGGACGCGGTCAAGGGCTTTGTGCTCTATCAGGCAAAGATCGTCCGCCCCAAGGAGCTGATCGTCCTCAACTGCAAGCCGGGCGACTGAGCCGCCCCATCCCCCGCGGCCGTGGCCTGACGCCGCGCCGGGATAAAATGGGATAAAAATGCCCGGGATAAAAACCGAAAAACCGCCGCGCCGGGGCGCAAAAAAAGGCCGGCGCAACCGCCGGCGCAGACACAAAAAAGGAGGCAACCAAATGACCCAGATCACCCTGACCGCGCTGGAGCCGAACGTCGGCACGGCGCTGCCCACCCTCACCGCGCTGGACAGCGAGGGGGCGAAGATCCCCTTCACCGCGCGGGATACCAAGATCCTGATCCTGATCGAGAACAGCTCCACCACCGCAAACGTCACCTTCAAGGCTGGGGGCGGCATTCAGGCGGTGGAGGACCTGACCGTCGAGGTCGCCAGCGGCAAGACGATGGCCTTTGTGCTGGAGAGCGGCCGCTTCAAGCGGCAGGGCGCGGTGACCGTCACCGGCCCGACCACCATGAAGGTCGGCGCGCTGCTGCTGCCCTGACCGTCCGCCGGCCGGGGGCGCAAAGGCCCTGCGGCCGGGGCGCAAAAAGGGGGCCGTCCCCCGCGGCGGGCAGACCGGGTAAGCTGCGGCGGGGCGGGCAAGCCGCCGGCTGAGAACACTGCGGGCCGGGCCGGGGCCCGAGCGCCGCGAAATGAACACTGCGGGGCGGCGGTCTGCAGCCGCAGCAAGCGGCCACCCGAGACAGGGGCGGGCCGGGGCCCGAGCGCCGCGAAATGAACACTGCGGGGCGGCGGTCTGCAGCCGCAGCAACAAAAATCCTCGGGGAGGGAGGGAGTCCTCTGCGGCAGCGGCCGCGGGAGGCGGGAGCGGGGATTTTTTCGCGGGCCGGGCAGGATGCGGGCGGCACGCTGGCCCAGCAGCTGATGGGCGGATTGGGAAAGACTGCAGAGAGCGCGGCGCTGGACACCCTCGGCGGGAAGATCGGCAAGACGGCCGCGGGCAAGATCGTCGGCTGGCTGGACGGTCTCTCGCTGCGCGAGCGGGAGGAGCTGATGGAAAGGCTGGCGGAGGTTATAGGAGTTGATACAGCGACGCTTTTTAAGCAATTATATGGCAACTATGGAAACTAAAAAAACTTCCCGAGCACTTCTCGCGCGAGCCTTCCCAGCCAGTTTCGCAGCCGCAGCAGCTGGGTTGAATGCGGGGCGCTGGAAAAGACAAAGAAGGAAGAGGCAAACCCTGTGGCAAGCAATCCCCAAATCTGCCGGAAATAGGGCAGCCCGTCGTAGTGAAGGGGCTGCAGGTGGTAGACGACGGTGCATAGAAGGCCGACGACGGCGGCACAGGACCACATATGCCGCTCAAAGAAGGGGGTGTCGAAGAGCAGCCAGAGCAGCAGGCTGAACAGGAAGGGGATCGTGATTATAAAAAGATAAAGCATCCTGCCGCCGGGCGAGTGGTACAACTCGCAGGGAATACCACCCATGACATACAAAAAAATCACCAAAAACACCTCCGGAAAGATAGCAAAAAGCGGCCGGGAGCCGCCGGGTCAGAAGAATCCGGCGAATAAGCTGCGCGCGAGCTCGCCCAGCCAGCGGCGCAGCCGCAGCAGCTGGGTTGAATGCGGGGCGCTGGCGAAGACAAAAAAGGAAGAGGCAAATCCAAGAAGAAGGATATTGAGATTCTGCCAAAAAAAGGAAGCTCCATCGTAGTGAAGGGGCTGCAGGTGGTAGGTAATGACGCAGAGGAGGCCGACGGCAACGGCGCAGAAACATTTGTGCCGCTCAAAGAAGGGGGTGTCGAAGAGCAGCCAGAGCAGCAGGCTGAATAGGAAGGGGATCTCGAGAAGGAACAAAGCAAGCATTCTGCCGCCGGGCGTGTGATATAACTCGATAGGGATACCGCCGTGGACATACAAAAAAATCACCCAAAACACCTCCGGGAAGAGCAAAAAGCGGCCGGGTGCCGCCGCTCAGAAGAATCTGCCGAATAAGCTGCGCGCGAGCTTGCCCAGCCAGCGGCGCAGCCGGTATTTTTCCTCTTCAGTATAGCCGCGCGGCGCGGCGCGGGTCAAGCAAAACCCGCCCCCTTCTGCCCCCGCCCGCCGGGACGCCTTTTCGTCCCCGCCCTCCCCCTCAAAAAAAACACCCCCGCAAAATCCCCGCATCCCGCCGGGCGGCTTTTCGGTTTTTTCCCAAAAAACCAATCCCCGCAAACCCACCACAAGACCCAAAACAGGAAAGGAAGGGATCCCATGCAGCTGGGACAGGCCAAGGCGCGGCTCTTCGCGCTGCTGGACGAGACCGGCGCGGACAGCGCGATGAACAGCCGGCTCGACCACTTTTTCGACATCGGGCAGAGGGAGATCTGCCTGTATTACCCCATCTACAAGCGGGCGGACTACGCCGAGGGCGACCCCCGCGCGCTGCCCGAGGACTGCTTTGCCCCGGTGCAGCTGATCGGCCCCGGCGGCGACGCGCGGGCGGCGGATGCGGCCCGCGGCCTGCCCGAGGGGGCGTTCACCCTCGTCTATCAGGCCCGCCCCGACCCCCTGCCCAGCGGCGCGGCGGACGACACCCCCCTCTCGCTGCCCGACGAGGCCGCCGACGCGCTGGTCTTCTTCGTCGCGGCGCAGTGCATGGCCACCGAGCAGGACCAGCGGTTTTTCCAGAACTTCTTCGCCGAGTACCAGGGGCGGCTGGCCGGGCTGTCCGGCATGACCGCCGGCCCCGCCGCCGTCGTGGAGGTGCGCGCCGATGCCGATCTATAACCCCATCCCCCTGCCCTCGGCCGCCGCGCCCGGCGTCTCCCGGATGGTGATCGACACCTTCCTGGGCGCCGACCTGACCAACGCCCCCGCCAACGTCGACCCCACCCGCAGCCCCGACTGCGAGAATATGATCCGGGACGTGCCCGGCAAGGTGCGCAAGCGGATGGGCTGGCGCACCCTGCTCACCCTGCCCGGCCGGATCAACGGCTGCTGGCGCTGGGGCGACGGCACGCTGCTGGTCCACGCCGGCAGCGCGCTCTACCGCATCGCCCCCGCCGCCGAGGACGCCAAAACGGGGGAAAACCCCGGCGCGGAGGACGCCGGCACAGCCGGCACGGCGGGCACCGCCGCCGCCCCCGCCAAAACGGGGGAAAACACCGGCGCAACTGCCGGAACAGCTGGAAAAACGGGCGCGGCCGAAACCGCCCCCGCCGCCGAGGGCGCCGAAACGGAAGAAAACCCCGGCGCAGCTGCCGGAACAGCTGCAAAAACG
>CALXBJ010000160.1 GCA_944386515.1 uncultured Pygmaiobacter sp. | reverse complement strand
CGCCGCCGCACTCGTGTGGTGGGCAGTTTCCCGGACGGCAATTCTGCCCTCATGCTTGTCTGCGCCCGGCTGCGACATGTGGCCGGTACCCAGTGGGGCAACAAGAAGTACATGAATATGAAGCACCGGGAGGCTGCTGTTGAGGATGCCTCCATTGCTGGCTGACTTCATTCATGCCAGAACTGCAAACCAAAGTGCGAAAAACTGTTGACACTACCGAATTGCGGACAAAAAGGCTTCTAATATCTTTTGTTGAATCACAAACCGTTGTTCTTCAAAGTCGCTAACGCCAGCTGTATCCTCATTCCAAAATTCTTTATACTTCTTGGCAACATCGGGGTTTAGTTCTAGGTGGTCGCTAGAATGGCGATAAAACTTTATTCGATGTAGTACGTCAAACAAAGCCGGATAAGTTGACTTGATTTCATTCCAAAAATATTTCTTTTTCCCCAATGATTTGCCGTATTTTTCGATTGACTCAACAAAGCAACGATTACAGATATTGAAGAAATTTTCAAATTCTGGCTCGTTAGACACTGGTCCTACATTTACGAATCTATCTGCCTCCGGGAAAGAGTTTTCACCAAAAAGTTTGCACGTTTCTGCATTAGATATTGCTGTTTCTAGTTGACGCAAATCACGTATAATTGACTTCACACGCTGCGCAATCCATTGATCGCGTTTTTCAAGAGGAACAATTCGATATAGGGTTGTTCTTTTTTCCCTCTTGGCTAATTCCATAGCCACGTATCTTCCAGCTACAGGCATTTTAACATATGGTAACTTTCCGTTCTCGCGACCAACTAAGCCATAACTGTACAGAACCACTGCATGGGCAGGCGGAGTGTCTAGAGGGGTGTAGCCCCTTTGACTCTGGGTTTCCAACCGGGGTGTTCCGTGTTGACACTAGATTTTTTTGCGGAAAAGTCTAGTTTATTATACCGTTACCTCCGGAAACGCCTTCAAGGGGGACAACTGTGACATCTGCAATCCGGGCAGACATACCGCGGGGCAGAACCTCTCTACGGCAGTGGGATAAGCGGATTTTGTATGGGCACAGATGAGATCAGGATTTGAACAACGGCAAAACCTGCCTGACCGAAAGAATCAAAGGTATAATTGTCCCAATGTTCGGCTTTATGCCGAACATCGTCCGCCGGCAAAAGCCAAACATCCCCTTCTGCACCACAGCTGCGGATAATGGGTATTCCCTCTCAATTATTCCCGGCAAGCATCCCTCACCCTATTAAATAAGCATTAGACATTAAAAATCATCGGCGTACAATAGTAGGTGAACAGAACTCACCTGCTATTTTTATCCGGACATCCGATGCCGGCGTAAGGGGGCTGTATGATGGAATACACAAAACTTGGAAGCAGCGATTTGACCGTCTCCCGCATCTGCATGGGCTGCATGGGGTTTGGCGACCCCGAAAAGGGCCAGCACAGCTGGACTCTCGGGGAGGAGGACTCCCGCAGGATTATCCGCCACGGGCTTGAGCGGGGGATCAACTTCTTCGACACCGCCATCGCCTACCAGAGCGGCACCAGCGAGCAGTATCTCGGCCGGGCGCTGCGGGACCTTGCAAGGCGGGATCAGGTGGTGGTGGCGACCAAATTTTTGCCCCGCACCGATGAGGAGATCGCGGCCGGCGTCACCGGGCAGCAGCACGTCACACGGATGCTGGACAAAAGCCTGCAAAACCTCGGGATGGATTATGTCGACCTCTACATCTACCATATGTGGGATCACCGCACCCCCATCTTCGAGCTGCTTGACGGCCTGAACCAGGCGGTGCGGGCGGGGAAAGCCCGCTATATCGGCATCTCAAACTGTTTTGCTTGGCAGCTTGCCAAGGCAAACGCGCTGGCTGAACGGGAGGGCTTTGCCAAATTTGTCTCGGTGCAGGGACACTATAACCTGATCTTCCGCGAGGAGGAGAGGGAGATGGTCCCCCTTTGCCGGGAGGAGAACATCGCGCTGACCCCGTACAGCGCCCTCGCCGGCGGGCGGCTGTCAAAGCGGCAGGGCGAGGATTCCCGCCGGCTGCGGGAGGACAGCTACGCCCGCTTAAAGTACAACGCCACCGCCCAGCAGGACGGCAGGATCATCGCGCGGGTGGCAGAACTCGCCGATGCGCGGGGCGTCTCGATGACCGAGATCTCGCTGGCTTGGCTGCTGACCCGGGTCGACGCCCCGGTGGTGGGCGCGACCCGGCCCGAGCAGGTCGACGGGGCCGCCGCTGCCGCCGCATTGAAGCTGTCGGCCGAGGAATGCCGCTATCTCGAGGAGCTTTACCTTCCCCATCCTCTGGTCGGCGTAATGGCGCAGAACACCGCCGATGCGGCCGCGCAGCCCCATGTCTGGTCGACCGGCGAACAGAAGATCTGATTTTTGAAACAAAAAAGAAAGAGCGCAGAGCAGCGCCGTCTTGGCGTTTGCTTTGCGCTCTTTCTTCATTCAGGTGAAATCCGTCAGGCTTTTGCCGCAGCTCAGGCCATGATCTCGGACAAAACACTCTCGCCCTCGAGGTCGTTCTCCACACCCAGATACTCGCAGACGGTGCGGGCGATGGTGCCAAAGCCCAGCTTGGTGCCCAGATTGACACCAGCCTTGACATTCTTGCCGCAGATCAGCATCGGCACATACTCGCGGGTATGGTCGGTGGTCTTGGTGTAGGCGGGATCGCAGCCGTGGTCCGCGGTGACAATCAGGATGTCCTCATCCCGCATCCCGGGGATGAAGTCGGCCAGAAATGCGTCGAACTCGGTGGCGGCGGCGGCATAGCCGGCGACGTCGCGGCGGTGGCCGTACAGCATATCAAAGTCCACCAGATTGACAAAGGCGAGACCCTCAAAGTCGCGGGTCTGCAGCGCCTTGGTGAAGGCGATGCCGTTGGTGTTGCCGGTGGTCTTGATCTTCTCGGTGACGCCCTCGCCGTCGAAGATGTCATAGATCTTGCCGACCGCGATGACGTCCTTGCCGGCGGCCTTCAGGACGTCCAGCATGGTGGCGCGGGGCGGCTTCAGGCTGAGGTCGTGCCGGTTGGTGGTGCGGTAGAAGGTATCGGCGGTCTTGCCGAGGAACGGGCGGGCAATTACGCGGCCGACGCCATACTCGCCCTTGAGCATCTCGCGGGCAATCTCGCAGTAACGATACAGCTCGGGCACGGGGACCAGCTCCTCGTTCGCCGCCACCTGAAACACGCTGTCCGCGCTGGTGTAGACGATCAGGGCGTCCTCGGCCATTGCCTGCTCGCCGTAGTCCTTGAGCACCTGCGTGCCGGAATAGGGCTTGTTGCACAGGACCTTGTGGCCGGTCTTGGCCTCGTACTCGGCGATCACCTCATCGGGGAAGCCGTCCGGGAAGGTGGGCAGCGGCTTGGGGCTGACCACGCCGGCAATCTCCCAGTGGCCGATGGTGGTGTCCTTGCCCATGCTCTGCTCCTGCAGGCGGGCATAGGCGCCGATCGGGGCGTCGCACTTCTCCCCCACCGTCACGCCGTCGAGGTTGAACATTCCCATCTTGCCCAGATTGGGGCAGTTGAAATTGGGATGGCCGGCAATCGAGCCCAGGGTATTGGTTCCCTCATCCCCGAAAGCCGCGGCATCCGGCTCCGCACCGATTCCAAAGCTGTCCAGAACCACAACAAATACTCTCTTTGCCATAGTTTCAGCTACACTCCTATTCTTTTAAAATTTGCGCCATAATTAGGTGTATTTCATTGTAACACAAAATCTGTCCGGGAACAATGTTCTCCTCGTGCATATTTTTCAATTCCTCCACTTTTTGTGGTGAATTTTAATATTCGGTAAAGTTTTATGAAATCTGTGGTCAATCGGGGCCAAATGATGTATACTAAAAGACAGTAGAATTTTAGGGCAGATTTCTGCCGATGATAAGGAGGTCCCGATTTGAGAAAGACCAAGATTATCTGCACCCTCGGCCCCTCCACCGATACCGAGGAAACCCTGCGCCAGATGGTTGACGCGGGGATGAATGTCGCGCGGTTCAACTTTTCCCACGGAACCCACGAAGATCATCTCAAGCGGCTGAATATGCTGCGCAAGGTGCGCGAGGAGATGCACCAGCCGATCGCCGCCCTGCTGGACACCAAGGGGCCGGAGATCCGGCTGCGCGACTTCGCGCAGGGCAAGGTGTTCCTGAAAAAGGGCGCCTGCTTCACCCTGACCACCCGCCCGGTAGAGGGCACCGAGGAGATCTGCTCCATCAGCTACCGCGACCTGCCGCAGGACATCTTCCCCGGCACCCGGCTGCTGCTGGACGACGGCCTGATTGAGCTGGTCGTCGAGGCGATTGAGGGCACCGACATCCGCTGCACCGTCTGCAACAGCGGCTATGTGTCCAACCGCAAGAGCGTCAATGTCCCCGATGTGCGCCTCTCGATGCCCTACCTCAGCAAGCAGGATGAAAAGGACATCATCTTCGGCACTGAAAACGGCTTTGACTTTATCGCCGCCTCCTTCACCCGCTGCGCGCGGGACGTGCTGGACATCCGCGAGGTGCTCGATAAGCATAAGGGGGACAACATCCGCATCATCGCGAAGATCGAAAACCGCGAGGGCGTGCAGAACATCGACGAGATCCTCTCGGTCTCCGACGGCGTGATGGTCGCCCGCGGCGACATGGGTGTCGAGATTGATTTCACCGAGATCCCCATCATCCAGAAAAACATCATCTGGCACTGCTACAACAGCGGCAAGCCGGCCATCACCGCGACCCAGATGCTCGAGTCGATGATCAACAACCCCCGCCCCACCCGCGCCGAGATCACCGACGTCGCCAACGCGATCTATGACGGCACCTCCGCGATCATGCTGTCGGGCGAGACGGCTGCCGGCCGGTTCCCGGTCGAGGCGGTCAAGACGATGGCCGCCATCGCCGAGCGCACCGAGAGCGACATCAATTATGACAAGCAGCTGCGCAACCGCGGGCTGGACGACCACATGGGGGTCACCGACGCGGTCGCCCACGCCGCCTGCACCACCGCGATGGACATTCAGGCAAAGGCGATTGTCACCGTCTCCAAGAGCGGCGGCACCGCGCGGCTGCTGTGCAAATACCGCCCCACACCTCCCATCATCGCCTGTGTCACCAATGAGGAAATCTATCGCCAGCTCAGCCTCTCGTGGGGCATTGTCCCGCTGATTATGCCGATTGTCAACACTACCGACGAGCTGATTGAGACCTCCGCCGCGCTGGCGCAGAAGGCCGGCTATCTCAAGGAGGGCGACATGGCGGTCATCACCGCCGGCGTGCCGGTCGGCGTTTCGGGCACCACCAACATGATCAAGGCCCACCTCGTCGGCGAGTCGCTGCTGTCCGGCGTCGGGGTCGGCAAGCTGGTCGGGGTCGGCAAGCTGTGCGTCTGCAAGTCGGACGTGGATGTTAAGACCAAGTTCCGCCCCGGCGATGTGCTGGTGACCTCCTCGACCAACAACGACATCCTTGAGGAGACGAAGCAGGCCGCCGCCATCATCACCGAGGAGCCGGGGCTGAACAGCCATGCGGCGATTGTCGGCCTGACGCTGGAAAAGCCGGTCATCGTCGGCGCCATCGGTGCGACCCGCCGCCTGAAGGACGGCACCAAGGTCGCCGTCGATGCCGAGCGCGGGCTGATCCGCGCCATGCCGGAATAACACACCTCGAAAGGACTGTTTCCCATGGGAACCTCTGCCAAAACTCTGGAGCGGATCGCCAGCTTCACCGTCGACCACACAAAGCTGCAAA
Organism: uncultured Pygmaiobacter sp.; assembly: GCA_944386515.1. Taxonomy (GTDB): domain Bacteria; phylum Bacillota; class Clostridia; order Oscillospirales; family Ruminococcaceae; genus Pygmaiobacter. The sequence goes on along the minus strand of CALXBJ010000160.1, from coordinate 3,057 downwards.
AGGGGATGTATATCTCCCGGGTCGACGGGGATGTGGTCACCTACGACATGCGGATGAAGTGGCCCAATCAGGGGGATTATCTCTCCTACGGGGCGCTGCACACCTTCGAGCATCTCTTTGCCACCTATGCCCGCAACTCCGAATATCGGGACGGGGTAATCTATGTCGGCCCGATGGGCTGCCGCACCGGCTTCTATCTTCTGGTGCGGGGGCTTTCGCAGCAGCAGGCTATCGACCTTGTGCGGGAGAGCTTCGCCTTTATCGCACAGTTTGAGGGAGAGATTCCCGGCAGCCGCGAGGAGGAGTGCGGCAACTATCTCGAGCACGACCTGCCCGGCGCGCGGGCGGTCGCAGAGGAGATGTGCGCCATCCTCGCCGGCTGGACCCCGGCAGATCTCAGCTACGACCGCTGAGTGCCGACCATCTCAAAAAAATTCGCCGCCGGGATGCATTGCCTCCCGGCGGTCATCTTGTAAGGAGCTTTTATGGATCAAGAACAGCAGCTTTTGCGGGACGTATTCGGCTACCCGGACTTTCGCCCCGGGCAGCGCAGCCTGATTGACAGCCTGTTGGGCGGACGGGATGTGCTGGGCATCATGCCGACCGGTGCGGGCAAATCCATCTGCTACCAGCTGCCGGCGCTGCTGCTGCCGGGCATCACCGTTGTGGTCTCGCCGCTGATCTCGCTGATGAAGGATCAGGTCGGCGCGCTGGTGCAGTCCGGGGTGCGGGCCGCCTACATCAACTCCTCGCTGACCGAGCGACAGTGCCGCAAGGCGCTGGAAAATGCCTGCAGCGGGATGTATAAGATCATCTATGTCGCGCCCGAGCGGCTGATGACCGCCGGCTTTCTCGCCGTCGCGGCGGCACAGCCGATCAGTATGGTCTGTGTGGACGAGGCGCACTGCGTCTCCCAGTGGGGGCAGGATTTCCGCCCAAGCTATCTGTCCATCCCGGACTATATCGCCACGCTGCCCCGCCGCCCGGTGGTCGGCGCCTTTACCGCGACCGCGACCGGCGAGGTGCGGGAGGACATTTTGCGTCTGCTGCAGCTGCAGGATCCCGAGGTGCTGGTCACCGGCTTTGACCGGCCGAACCTCTATTTCGGCGTACTCTCCCCCGCCGACAAATACGCCGCGGCAAAAAAGTACCTGACCGAACACCCCGAGCGGAGCGGCATCATCTACTGCCTGACCCGCAAAACCGTTGAAGAGGTCACCGACCGGCTGTGCAGCGATGGCTTTTCGGCGGTGCGGTACCATGCGGGGCTCACCCCGGAGGAGCGGCGGCAGAATCAGGACGCCTTTGTCTTTGACCGCGCCCGGATCATGGTGGCCACCAACGCCTTCGGGATGGGGATTGACAAGTCGAATGTCTCCTTTGTGCTGCACTACAATATGCCCAAAAACATCGAGAGCTATTATCAGGAGGCGGGGCGCGCGGGGCGTGACGGCGCGCCGGCGGACTGCATCCTGCTGTACAGCGGCCGGGACGTCATCACCAACCAGTTCCTGATTGAGCAGAGCGAGCCGAACCCCGACCTCTCCCCTGAGCAGCAGGCCGCGCTGCGGGAGCGGGACAAGGAGCGGCTGCGGCAGATGACCTTTTACGCGACTGCGCACAGCTGCCTGCGGGAGTTTTTGCTGCGGTATTTTGGCGAGCACCCGGCGAGCTACTGCGGCCACTGCTCGGTCTGTGAGGCCGGCTTCGAGCTGGTGGACGCGGCGGACGCCGCTGCCTGCGCGCTGCGGGCGGTTGCCGCGACCGGCCGCCGGTTCGGGATGATGACCTGGATCGACCTGCTGCGGGGGGCAAAGAATGACAAGCTGCTGTACGGCGCGCTGGCGGCGAGCGCCGAATACGGCGCACTGGCGGGCTGGGAGCGGGAACAGCTGCGCGCGCTCTTTGCGCAGCTGCTCGAGGAGGGGCTGCTCTCCCGCACCGAGGACGACCGCCCAGTCCTGCTTTTGACCGACGCGGGCCGCTGCTACCTCGCCCATCCCGCGCCGCTGATGCTCCACCGCCCGAACCCGCGCAGCCGCGCGGCGCATCCGGCGGCAAAGCAGCCCGCCGCTGCGCACCCGGTCGACGCCTCCCTTCTGGCACAGCTCAAGGAGCTGCGGCTCTCGCTCGCAAAGCGCGCCGGCGTGCCCGCCTTTGTCATCTTCACCGACGTCACACTGCAGAAGATCTGTGCCATGATGCCAAAGGACGAGACGGAGTTCCTGCAGGTGCCGGGCGTCGGCAAAGCAAAGTGTGAACGGTATGCGGCGGACTTTCTGGCGCTGCTCGATGCCTATCGGGAGAACGGCGGGCAGTAAGAGCACTCCCTGCCCGCATCCGCCCCTCCCTTTTTCAAAAAAGCATTTTCGCCACCGCCCGTCCATGTTACAATAGAGATAGGAAAACAGCGGCCATCCAGACACAGAAAAGGGGGCGGTCCAATGAACCGGAAAGACCTTCGGAACTTTTTCGGAATCCTTGCGGTGCTTCTCACCGTGTTCGCTTGCTGGCTGTCCTATTGCAGATTCGGGGCAGCCGTCATCGGCTTTTGCATCCTCGCGGTCGTTCTGCCCGCCGTGTTCTATCTTGCTTGGCTCCGCCGGATCTGGCTTTGCCCCGCGCTGGCCGTGGCAGTGGATCTGGTGGTTTTCTGGCCGGAGTTTGCGTACTATGAATCCAGAGGGCTTTTCCTCTGTGCCGCTGTCATCCAGATTCTGCTGATGGCGGTGATTATCCTGATTTTAAAATTCGCCGGCGCCAAACTGAAAAGGTGAGCGCGGTTTTGGCGAAAAGCTCCCCTTTCGCCTGCCCTGCCCTTGCCGCCGCAGAAAGCCGTTCAGGGCACCTATGCGGCAAAAGCCGGCAGGCGCAAAAGAGCAGACAAAGAGCACCCCTTGGGATCCTCAAGTTTCCCAAGGGGTGCTCTTTTTGCATCTGCCGCCCCACGCCTGCGGCAGCGGCGCCGCATCCTTTTTCTGCCGCGGCGTTCAGCGGGGCGGTGCGCCTTTGCGCCCGGTCAGGGCAAATCGAGGAAATCTTTTCGATAATCCACCC
>CALXBJ010000159.1 GCA_944386515.1 uncultured Pygmaiobacter sp. | reverse complement strand
CAAGGGGATCATCGCGATCCGCCCGGTCTGCGCTGCCCCGGCGGTGCTCTGCTCTAATAAGGAAAAGGGCGCAGCGACCCGCAAGGCCTGCACTGTCGGCTGCATCGGCTGCATGAAGTGCGTCAAGGTCTGCCCCAGTGAGGCGGTCAAGGTCGAGAACAACCTCGCCCGTATCGATCCGGACAAGTGCACCGGTTGCGGCGAGTGCGTCAAGAACTGCCCGGTCGGCGCGATCCAGAATCTGGCTTAATCGGCAGAACTGCAGATATCGCTTGGCCCCGCTGCGGAAAAACTTTAAAAAAACGGCTCCGGCCGGAATCCGTGGGATTCCGGCCGGATTTTTTTGTCATTTTGCACCGCGGCAACAGGCCGGTAACTTTTGGGCGGTATCTTAAATTGGGAATATGCGGTACAATGGGTTTGAAAGCAATGGCCCGGCGCCCGGCGCGCGCCGGCAAAGGAGGAGAAAAAGATGGCACGGATCTTGATTGCGGAGGATGAGCAGCAGATCCGGGAGCTGATTGCCCGGAATCTGACCCTTGTGGGACACCAGTGCGAGACCGCTGCGGACGGAACGGAGGCACTCGCGCTGGGCGGACAAAAGCAGTTTGATCTCGCGCTGCTGGATGTGATGCTGCCCGGACTTGACGGCTTTGCGCTCAAACGGCAGCTGCCCGAACAGCTGCCGGTCATCTTCGTCACCGCAAAGAGCGCCCTTTCCAGCCGATTGGAGGGGCTGGGCCTCGGGGCGGATGACTACATCATCAAGCCGTTTGAGATCCTCGAGCTGCTGGCACGGGTACAGGCGGTGCTGCGGCGCACCGGCGCGGGGGACAGCGTGCTGACATTGGACCGCTGCAGGATTGACCTGGCCCAGCACCGGGTGACGCTGGACGGGGAGGAGGTCCTGCTCAAGCCGCAGGAGTACGCGCTGCTCGAGGTGCTGGTGCGCAACCGCAACCTCGCGCTCAGCCGGGACAAGCTGATCGAGCTTGCGTGGGGATATGACTACGACGGGGACAGCCGCACGGTGGATGTCCATGTCCAGCGGCTGCGCAAGAAGCTGGATCTCGAGCAGCGGCTGCAGACGGTATACAAGCTGGGTTATCGTCTGAGCACAAAGTAGGAGGAGAGAAAAGATGCGCCGGAGCGGCAAAACGAAAAGGAAAGGCGCAGAGCATGAAAAAACGACGCTTTTCCAAAAGCTGTGTGCATTTGGCGCGCGGATCTCCTTTTGGCAAAAGATCTATCTGTACACATTGGCATTGTTTTTGCTCTGCTTCAATATCGGCATTTTCGCGGTGGAATCGGTGGGCCGCCAGCGCAGCTTTGAGGCGGAGCGGGACCGTCTTCTCACCCGCCAGCATTTTATCGCCCAGACATTGGCGCAGGATATGGCTGCTGTTGAAGCGCGCAAGCCCGGCGCGATGTCCGCGCTGACCGAGGACTATGTGAAAAACTATGCGGACGAGGAGACCGGCCTGCGGATCACGCGGGCTGAGACGGTGCTCGCCGACCGGCTGCCACAGACAGACACGGAAGCATTGCCGCAGGCTGAAAGCGAGGGCATACGCAGCTGGTCGGTGCTCACATCGGAGGGGCGGCGCTGGCTGTATGTCAGCGCGCTGCTGCCGGGGCAGGCGATGCGCACCGAGCTGGTATGCGCCTTTGACATGGAGCACTTTTTTGCCGACTGGGAGACCACCACGCGTCTGGCGCAGGGGATTGCACTTGCGGTGTCCGGTCTGCTTGCGGTGGGGCTTTGGTTTGCGCTGCGGGGCCTGAGCCGCCCGCTGGCCCGGCTGGCGGAGGCGGCGCGCGCGATCGGCGCGGGGGATTACACCGTCCGCGCGCGGGAGGGCGGCGGGGCGGAGATCAGCCGGCTGGCTGCAGCCTTCAATGAGATGGCCCGGCGTACCGGCGAGACGGTCACAGGGCTGGAGGAGGCCGCACTGGAAAAACAGCGGCTGGCCGACAGCATGGCGCACGAGCTGCGCACCCCGCTGACCGCGATCGGCGGCTATGCCGAGTATATTGCCCGGGCCGAGTTGACCGAGGACGAGAGGGCCGAGGCGGTGCAGGTCATCCAGCAGGAGACCCGGCGGCTGAGCTCGATGAGCGAGCGGCTGCTGACCATGGCCAGCCTGCGGGAGGGCAAGCTGGACGCCGCGCCGCTGGAGCTGGCCGATGCGGCCCGCGCGGCGCTGCGCACCGTCCGGCCCAAAGCGGCGGCAAAGCAGGTGCATCTGGCCACAGGCGCACTGGACAGCTGCACGATACGGGGAGACCGGGACCTGATGGTCAGCCTTGCGGTCAACCTGTTGGACAATGCGGTCAAGGCAAGCCACCCGGGCGGCAGGGTGACCCTTTCGCTGCGCGCGGATCCCGCGGGTGCGCTGCTGGAGATCGCGGACGAGGGGGTCGGGATGAGCGAGGAGACCCTCGCCCGGCTGGGAGAGCCATTTTACCGCGCTGACCGCGCCCGCAGCAGGGCGCAGGGCGGCACCGGCCTTGGGGTCGCTTTCTGCTTTGCGGTCGCCAAAGCACACGGCGCGGCGCTGACCTTCCGCTCAGTGGAGGGAAAAGGCACCGTGGCAGCGCTGCGGTTTGCGGCGCAGCAGGCGGAACAGGGCGGTTTTTTTTGACTGTTTACAGGACGGAAATCAGTTTGCACCTTTTTTGCAACACCGCGGGAGGATACTTGGAGTACGCAGACGGCAAGACGACGCGAAAAAGGAGGAAGAACGGGATGAAAAGAGTCAAAAGGATGAGAGAAAAAAGACGGGTGGTTGTGTACATTGCGGCGGTGCTGCTTGCGGGCGCCCTGCTGCTGACCAGCTGCGGGGAAGGTGGCAGCAGGTTCACCGGGCAGGACGACGACTCCATCAGCGTGACCCCGGCGGCGGATCTGGTGCTGGAGGGGGTCGCATCGAACGGAAAGACCTATGCCTATGACTGGATCGGGGAGATGAGCGAGGAGGAGCTCGCGCGCAGAGCCCGGCAGGAACAGGAGCGGCTGCGCAGCCGGATGGAGGAAGAGGGCGAGGATCCGTACAAGATCGATCTGGCCCTGCAGGATTACAGCGTGCAGCTGGAGCGGGAGCAGGAGGAGCTGCAAGCCGCACAGCAGAGAGGGACATCCCTCAC
>CALXBJ010000158.1 GCA_944386515.1 uncultured Pygmaiobacter sp. | reverse complement strand
AGGCCAAGGAGCTGGTCGACAACGCCCCCAAGACCATCAAGGAGGGCGCTTCCAAGGCCGACGCCGAGGACATCAAGAAGAAGCTGGAGGATGTCGGCGCGAAGATCGAGCTCAAGTAAGAGCGCGCAGCATCAAACTGCAAGGGCGGTGTGGATCGCAGGATCCGCACCGTCTTTTTTTGCGCCTGTTTTGCGGCGGCTTTGCGCCGGGCACCGCCCCGATGACGCCGGCCCCAAAAGCGCGCGGGGCGGGGGGCGGGCGGGCGAAAAAAGGGGAGGGCGGGGATTTGGGCGGAGCGCCGCAAAGGCCCGCGTCATATGGCCGCCGCTTTGCGGGCGGCGGCTGCGGACGGGCGCTATTCCACCTGCGCGGTGCGGGCCGCCGCGCCGGGGCGGGGCGGTTTACAAAGCGCCCGCTCTGCCGCCGCTCTATGTGGGGGAGACGGCGGGAAACAGGCGCGGGGAGGGGCGTGCTTTTTGCCGGAAAACCGCCCCGGCGGCGCGTTGACAGCAGCGGGAAAGGGGGATAGAATGGAGGTAAGAAAACTGCCCTGCGGCGGCAGGATGAAAGGAGTTTTGAAGGATGCGACCTGTCTATGACAAAGCGCGGCTTGAATCGATTCTGGCGGACCTGATCCGGATCCCCAGCATCAACCCACCGGGCGACGAGGGCCCCTGCGTGGACCTGCTGGAGGAATTTTTGTCCGAGTGCCCGCAGCTGGAACTCTCGACCCAGCACATCGGGGAGAACCGGCGCAATCTGATTGCGATCCTGCGCGGCAGCGGGGAGAAAAAGGCGATTTTGCTCAACGGGCACACCGACGTCGTGCCGGTGGGGGAACTTTCCGGCTGGACCCATGACCCGTTTGGGGCCGAGGTGGTCGACGGGGTGATGTACGGCCGCGGCACCGGCGACATGAAGGCCGGCCTGCTGGCACAGGCCGCCGCGCTGCGGCTGCTGGCCGAGCGGGAGGGCACGCTGGCGGGCGACGTCGTCTTTCTCGCGACCGCCGGCGAGGAGGTCGACGGCTGCGGCGCGAAGGCGTTTGTCCGCAGCTGGGATATGGCGCAGTTCTCCGCCACCGTCATCGCGGAGCCGACCGGCTCGGTGGTGGTCTCGGCCGAGCGGGGCGCGCTGTGGGTCAAGCTCCACTCCGCCGGGGTGACCGCCCACGGCTCGGTGCCCGAGACCGGGGTCAACGCGATCCAGTACCTAATTGAAACCCTCGAGAAGATCCGCAAGGGCTTTAACCCCCAGAGCGTCCACCCGACGCTGGGCAAGACGACGATGAACCTGGGGGTCTTCCACGGCGGGATGGAGCCGAACATCGTGCCGGACAGCGCCTGGGCGGTGCTCGACTTCCGCACCGTGCCCGGCTACGCCCGGGAGGAGCTGCTCGCGCTGGTGAACGGCGCAATCGCCGAGGTCACCGCCGAGCACCCCGACGCCAAGCTCTGGATTGAACTCATCAACGACCGCCCGCAGGTCGCGACCGACGAGCAGGACCCGCTGATCCAGACCGCGGTCGAGATCAACCGGGAGCTGGGCCGCTCCACCGCGATCGAGGGCAAGGTCGCCTGCACCGACGGCTCGATCCTGAACACCGTCTGCGGCACCCCGATGCTGATCTACGGCCCGGGCGAGGCCAGCCAGGCCCATGTCTATGACGAGTATGTCCTGCTGGAGGACTTCCACAACAGCGTCAACTTCTTCTACGGTCTGGTCGAAAAGCTGCTCGGCTGAGCCGGGAGGGAAGAGGGAAAAAAAGAAAAAGGGGGCGGCCCCGGTCAGCTGACCGGGGCCGCCCCCTTGTCGGTGTCATCCGCGTTTTGGCGCCGCGCTATTTTGGCGCCGCCCCATGCTTTGGCGCGCGCTGCGCCGGGCAAAGAGCGGCGGCGCGTTTTGCTCTCTGGACGGCTGCCCTCACTCGGCCGAGAAGGCGTAGACGGTGACCTCGTGGTATTCGCCGCCCGCCCGCAGCACCGGCTGCGGGAAGGCGGGCAGGTTGTTGTAGTTGGGGAAGTACTGGGTCTCAAGGCAGACCGACTCCCGCGGCAGATACCGCCGGCCCAGCTTGCCGGGGGCGGCGCTCGGGTCCATGCCGTTTGCGGTGTACAGCTGCATCCCGGGGCAGGTGGTGCTGCAGGTCAGGGTGATGCCGCTCTGCTCCCCCTTGAGCACCGCGGCCTCGGCCAGCGCGCCGGGGGCCTTGTCCAGCACAAAGTTGTGGTCATACCCGCCGGCATAGCCCAGCTGGTCGTCCGGCTGGTCGATCCGCTCGGCCAGCGTGTGGAAATCGGCAAAGTCGAACGGGGTGCCCGCCACCGGGCGCAGCTCGCCGGTAGGCAGAGAGGAGGCGTCCGCCGCGGCGATGGCCGACGCGTTGACCCGCAGCAGGTGGCCCATAGCATCCCCGCCGCCGTTGAGGTTGAAGTAGCTGTGGTTGGTCAGGTTGACCACCGTGTCCTTGGTCGAGACGGCGCGGTAGTCCAGCGTCAGCGCGCCGGCCTCGTCCAGCGTGTAGCTGGCGGTCAGCGAGACCTCGCCGGGGAAGCCCTCCTCCCCGTCCGGGCTGGTGTAGCTGAAGGCAAAGCCCCCCTCGATCTCCCGCGCGGTGAACAGCTTTTTGTCAAAGCCCTCCTTGCCGCCGTGCAGCTGGTTTTCGCCGTTGTTCGCGGTGACGGGATACCGCCTGCCGTCGATCTCGATGAAGGCGCCGCCCAGCCGGTTGGCGTTGCGGCCGATCAGCGCGCCGAGGTGGCCGCGGCTGACAAGGTACCCCTCAAGGTCGGGGTAGCCCAGCGCGACGTCCACCGCCCCGCGGGGGGTGGGCACGAGGATCGACTGGATCACCGCGCCCCAGTTGAGGGCGGTGACCGACATCCCGGCGTCGTTGGTCATGGTGTAGGCGGTGACGGCGCGGCCGTCGGGCAGGGTGCCGAAGGGCTTGGTGGAAAGACGGATCAAGGAAAAGACCTCCCTTTTTTCTGCGCGGGCGGGAAAGCCGGCCGCGTCGATAATCATTACCTCCAGTGTACTCGGTCGGCCGGGCGCTGTCAATCGATCGGAAAGGCTTGCCGGGGATTTTTCCTGCCCCTTTTTTGCTGGGGACTTTTGCCCGCCTCGGGGCGGAAGGGGCGAAACGCGGGGACGTCAGCGGGGGCTTTTGCCCGGCGGCGGAGAGAGAGGGGCCGTATTCTTCAAGACGGCCGGGGGGGGCGCCGCCGGCGGGGAGGAAAGGAGGAAAAGAAGAAACGCTTTTTTGCAAAAAATCCCCGCGCGAAAGAAAAAACGGGCCCGCCCGCGGGGCCGGCCCGTCTGCATCTTTTCCAAAACACGCTGGGGGAAGGGCGCCCGAGTGGGTGCGGCGCCCGCCGGCAGGGCGGGAGGAGGACGCTGGGCGGCAGCGGGGGGGTGCGGTGTGCCGAAAGAGCCGACCGCGGCGCAAACCGCCCTTGTCCCGGCGGGCAGGTACAAAAGGCGCGCCGCGGGCGGGCCGGCAAAAAAGCCTCACCGCAGATAGTCCAGCGCGTGGAGGAACCGCTCGGCGGCAAGCTCGACCGTGTCGGGGTCGCCGAACGCCGACAGCCGGAAATACCCCTCGCCGGCGGGGCCAAAGCCCACCCCGGGGGTGCCGACCAGCCAGCCGTACTCGAGCAGGAAGTCGAAAAAACCCCAGGAGCTGAGCCCCTGCGGGCAGGCCAGCCAGAGGTAGGGCGCGTGCAGCCCGCCCCAGTGGGGGATGCCGGCCTCGGTGAGGGTGGATTCCAGCAGCCGGGCGTTTGCGCGGTAGACCGCCAGCGCCCGCTCGGTCTGGCGGCGGCCGTTTGGCCCCAGCACCGCCGCCGCCCCCCGCTGCACGACATAGGCCACCCCGTTGAACCGCGCCGCCTGCCGCCGCCGCCAGAGCGCCTGCAGCGGGACACCGCGGCAGCAGAGCGCGGCGGGCAGCACGGTGTAGCCGCAGCGGGTGCCGGTGAAGCCCGCCAGCTTGGAGAAGGAGCCAAGCTCCACCGCGCACTCCTCTGCGCCGGGGATCTCGTAGATGCTGCGGGGCAGCGATTCGTCCCCGATAAAGGGCGCATAGGCCGCGTCAAAGAGCAGCAGCGACTCCCGCTGACGCGCATAGTCCACCCATGCCGCCAGCTGCGCGCGGGTGTAGACCGCGCCGGTGGGGTTTGCCGGGCTGCACAGGTAGATGACGTCGGGCGCGAGGCTCCCCGGCGGCGGCATTGGCAGAAAGCCGTCGGAGGGGCTGCCCGCGACGGTGTTCACCCGCAGCCCCCGGATCAGGCAGTCGTCCCGCACCGCGGGGTAGGTGGGGTCGCAGAGCAGCGCCTGCCCGCCCGGCGCGATCAGGTCCAGCAGGCCGCCGAGGTCGCTCTTTGCCCCGTCGCTGATAAAGATGTCCCGCGCCGGCACCGGCGCGCCGCGGCGGGTCAGCTCGGACGAGATCGCCTGCCGCAGGAACTGGTAGCCCTGCTCCGGCCCGTAGCCGTGAAAGCTGCGCCGGCGGCCCTGCTCGCGCACCGCCCGCGCCATCGCCCGGGTCGCAGCCGGGCAGAGCGGCCCCTGCACATCCCCGATCCCCAGCGAGATCAGCCGCGCATCCGGGTGCGCCGCCGCAAACCGCCGCGCCCGCTGCGCCGCCTGCGCAAAGACATATTCCTCCTCCATCGAGACCAGTCCGCCATTGAGCTTCATCTTCAAGGCACCCCCGAAAAAAGAAATCAGGAAATGCCCCGCCGCGGCGCGGTGCGCCGCGCGCAGGGGGTCATTTCCTGTCTTTTCACTGCCTTATTGTTTTACAGTCCGTATTTTTATTAAAATAAAATACAATATGATGCGGCGGATGGGCGGGAGATGGCCGCCGTCCCGCCGCTGCCGGTGACGCCCCACCGCCTGAAACAGGGCCGCCGGCGGCGGGCGGATGCGGGAGCGCAAAGCCCCGCAGCACCCTCTCCTATCCTATTGGGCGGGGGCGGGGAATATGCACGGGCGGGGGTTTTGCTGCCCGCGCGGCGCGATGCCGCAAAAAGCCCCGGCTGCGCACAGCGCGCCCCGGGTGCGCCGGAAGAGCAAACCCCGCCTGCCGCAAAAAGCCCCGGAGCGCACAGCGCGCCCCGGGTGCGGCTCCTTTTGCCGCCTGCCGATTGGGCGGCCCCGGCCCTGCGCGGCGCTCAGATCTCCCGGAAGCCCTCTCCGATGATCTCGGAGGAGTTGACCATCGTGATGAAGGCGTGGGGGTCGACCCGGCGG
>CALXBJ010000157.1 GCA_944386515.1 uncultured Pygmaiobacter sp. | reverse complement strand
CCGAACGGGACGGCGGGTTTTGCCAACTTTTGGGTCAGAGCATAGAGCCGAGAACCCTGTCCGCCGGCAAGCAGCATGGCGATACATTCTTTCATCTGATTTCTCCCCTTTTTTTATCCATAATCGGTCCGGCCTCGGGATGAGGCTGTCCGTTATTGGTCGGTGGTTTTTTTGGCGGGCTTTTTTGCCTTTGCGGCGGGCTTTTTGGCTGTTTTTGCCGCCGCTTTTGCGGGAGTCTTTTTCGCCGCGCCCTTTTTGGGGGCGGGCTTTGGCGTGGGCACCGCGTAGAACACGGCCGAGAAGGCGGGCAGGGTCACCTTGATCGAATAGTCCAGCCCGTGCATCGGCTTTTTGCGGCTGCGGACGGTGGGCAGCGCGGTTCCGCTGCCGCCGAAAGCCGCGTCATCCGAGGAGAGCACCGGCTTGTAGCTGCCCGAGCGCGGCACCCCAAACTGGTAATCCTCCCGGGTGACGGGGGTGAAGTTGCAGGCGATGATGATCTCATTGCCCGCGCGGTCGATCCGCCGGAAGACGATGACGCTCTGGCTGTTGTCGTCCGGCACGATCCACTGGAAGCCCTCCCAGCTGTAATCGACCTGCCACAGCGCGGGGGTCTCCAGATACAGATGGTTGAGCCGTGCGGAGTAGTCCTTCATCTGCCGGTGGCGGTCATACTCGAGCAGGTTCCAGTCAAGGCCGTGCGCCTCGGTCCACTCGGTGAACTGGGCGAACTCCTGTCCCATGAAGAGCAGCTTTTTGCCCGGGTGCGCCATCATATAGCCGAAGAAGGCGCGCAGCTGAGCGAACTTTTGGTCGTACTCGCCGGGCATCTTGTTGATCAGGCTGCATTTGCCGTGCACCACCTCGTCGTGGCTGATCGGCAGCACAAAGTTCTCGCTGAATGCGTAGAAAAAGCTGAAGGTCAGCTTGTCGTGGTTTCCCTTGCGGAAGAGCGGGTCGGTGGACATATAGCTGAGCACGTCGTTCATCCAGCCCATGTTCCACTTGAAGTTGAACCCAAGACCGCCGTCGTGCGGGGGCTTTGTGACCATCGGCCAGGCGGTGCTCTCCTCTGCGATCATCAGCGCGCCGGGCACCCGCTCGAAAACGGCGGTATTCAGCTTGCGCAAAAAGGCGATCGCCTCGAGGTTTTCGTTGCCGCCGTCCTTGTTGGGGCGCCATTCGCCGCCGCGGCGGTTGTAGTCTAAGTACAGCATACTGGCGACAGCGTCCACCCGCAGGCCGTCAATGTGGAACTTGCGCAGCCAGTACAGCGCGTTGGAGATCAAAAAGCTCTGCACCTCGCCGCGGCCGTAGTCAAAGACCATCGTGCCCCATTCCTTGTGCTCCCGGCGCAGCGGGTCCTGATCCTCATAGCAACTGGTGCCGTCGAAGAGGTAAAGGCCGAACTCGTCTTTCGGGAAATGGGCGGGCACCCAATCCATCAACACGCCGATCCCGTTCTGATGCAGCGCGTCCACAAATGCCATAAAGTCGTGCGGGGTGCCGTACCGGCTGGTGGGGGCATAGTAACCGGTCACCTGATAGCCCCAGCTGCCGTCAAAGGGATGCTCTGCCAGCGGCATCAGCTCCACATGGGTATAGCCCATCTCCTTGATGTAGGGGATCAGCTTGTCGGCCAGCTCCCGGTAGTTGAAGGGGTTGCCGTCGGGGAAGGTTTTCCACGAGCCGGCGTGCAGCTCGTAGATGTTCATCGGCGCGTTGAAAACGTCCTTTTTCGCGGCGGCCTTCTGCCAGTCGCGGTCGCCCCAGCGGTATCCCTCAAGGTCAAAGATCTTGCTGGCGTTGCCCGGGCGGGTCTCGGCGTGGAAGGCGTAAGGGTCGGACTTGAAGACCTCTCGGCCGTCGGCCTGAATCACGCAGTACTTATAGACGTCGAACTCCTTGACGAGGGTGGTGAAACACTCCCAAATGCCGCTGTCCTTGACGTTTTCCATCGGCAGCGCAGCGGGGTCCCACCCGTTGAAATCACCGACCAGACTGACCCCCTGTGCGTGGGGCGCCCAGACCCGGAACAGGACCCCTTTGTCCCCGTCCAATAGGACGGGATGTGCGCCAAAAAAATCATAACTCTCAAAGTTGTTTCCCTGCTTAAATAGGTAAACCGGCAGGTCGAAATCCACCTTGGCTTGATATTTCAACGCGTTTCCTCCCTTCAGCCGCGAAAAACCGCGTAGTATTAGATAAGCAAACTGCTTATTCATATTTTAACCATAGCACGGTATTTTTTCAAGAACTTATATGTAAAAATGTCGATGAATTTCTTTCTAAAAAAAGCGAATTTGTGTAATTCGCACAACGCATTTTCAACAATATAGGTTGACCTGACGCATTTGATGGGGCGCCTGTCCAAGATGTGGAAAAAGCGGAAAAAAGAAACCTATCAATCCAACAGTATGCGGCAAAGAGGCCGAAAAATTTCGCACAGTTTGTCGAGCGCGCGCTTGTGTGCGGCGGCGCAGATGTGATACCATGATAAAAAAGAACTCCCGCGGGGACAAAGGGGGATTGCAGGGTGGAAAAGCTGACGGAAAAAAGCACGCTCGGCGCGCTGTGGAACAATCCGGTGGGGCACGATGTGCTGGATAAGCTGCTGCTGCAGCTGGGCGCGGATGCGGGCTGGATGGAGAATCCGCTGGTTGCCCGGCTGCCGATTGGCAAAGTGTGCCGTCTGGCACGGGGAATGGTGGGGGATGGGTTTGCGGCGACGCTGCTGACCCTTGTGAACGCTGCGCCCGACCCGGTGCAGCCCTCCTTCGGCATTGCCGCAGCGCCATTTAAGGAGGATGTCTTTTACCAGATTTACCCCCGCAGTTTTAAGGACTCCAACGGGGATGGAATCGGGGACCTCGAGGGAATTCTGCAGCAGCTGCCCTATCTGCAGCGGCTGGGGGTAAATGCGATCTGGCTCTCGCCGGTCTATGCCAGCCCGATGGATGACAATGGCTATGACATCAGCGACTACCGCGCAATCCATCCGGACTTTGGCACGATGGAACAGTTTGACCGGCTGGTGGGGGAGGTCCATCGGCGCGGCATGAAGCTGATTATGGATCTGGTGGTGAACCACACCTCGGACGAGCACCCGTGGGTTGTCGCGGCGAGCAGCGACCGCAGCAGCCCTTACCACGACTATTACATCTGGCGGGAAGGGCGGGGGGATCAGCCGCCGAACAACTGGACCAGCTTTTTTTTCGGCAGCGCGTGGAACTATTACCCCGCGGTGGGGCAGTGGGCGCTGCACCTGTTTTCCAAAAAGCAGATGGACCTCAACTGGGAGAATCCCGCGCTGCGCGCCGAGGTGGCCGAAATCGTGCGCTGGTGGCTGGAGAAGGGGGTGGACGGCTTTCGGATGGACGTCATCAACTACATCTCCAAGGGCTCGCTGGCGGACGGCAACGAAGCGGTGGGGAAGCTGATGGGCTATACCGGGATCGAGCACTATTTTTACGGCCCGCATCTGCACGAGTATCTCGCCGAGCTGCGGCGGGAGGCGTTTGACCCCTACGGCGCGGTGATGATTGGGGAGACGCCCGGCGTCGGGCTGGAGATGGCAAAGCAGCTCACCGCCGCAGAGCGGGGCGAGCTGGATATGGTCTTTAACTTTGACCAGCTGGAGGCCCCGGGGAAGGTGCGGTTTGACGATTATCAATACCCGCTGTATTATCTCAAAAAATATTACATCAAGTGGATGCGCGGGATGCCGGACAACTGCCGCATGAGCCTGTTCTGGGACAACCACGATAACCCGAGGATGCTGGCAAAGCTCGCGCCGCCGCCCGCGCTGCGCGGCGCGCTGGCAAAGCTGCTCGCGGTGCTGCAGCTCACCCTCAAGGGGACGCCCTTCCTCTATCAGGGGCAGGAGATCGGGATGGCGGATCCCGGGTTTTGCTCCATCGATCAGCTGCGGGATGTCGAGAGCCTCAACCTGTACCATGCGCTTGTGCCGCAGCTCGGGCAGGAGGCGGCGCTGCACCGGGTCCTCGCGGGTACGCGGGACGCCGCCCGCACCCCTATGCAATGGAATGGGCAGCCCGGCGCGGGGTTCACCGAGGGGGAGCCGTGGATTGGTCTTGCGGCGGATTATACAAATGGATGGGATGCCCAGACGCAGGAGGGAGACCCGGATTCGGTGCTCAACTGCTACCGGCGGCTGCTGGCGCTGCGCCGGGCGCATCCGGTCTTTGCCTACGGTGATTTTGAGCCGCTGTACGAACGGCGGCGGGAGCTGTTCTGCTATCTGCGCAGCGGCAGAGGCGAGCATTTTGCGGTGGTTCTGAACCTGACCGAGAAAAATGTCGCCGCGCCGCGGCTGCCCCGCAGCGCGGTCTGCGTCTATGACAGCGCGGGCTTGCCGGACCTGCAGCTGCGCCCCTACGAGGCGCAGCTGTGGCGGCTGTACGGCGGCAGGCGGGAGAGGCCGAGAAGGGAGGAAAAGCGATGAGGAAGATCGGTGCGATCCTGCTGGACATCGACGGCACGCTGGTGCCGGCCGGCAGGTACGGCGTCTCGCCGCGGGTGGTGGAACGGGTCGAAAAGATCCGCGCGTCTGGGGTATCGGTCATCGTCGCGACGGGGCGCAGCGGCTTTGTGATGGGGCCGCGGCTGTTGGGGGCGTTTGAGGCCGACTATTATATCTGCTCCAACGGGGGCGAGGTGCTCGACGCCCAAAAACAAAGGATCTACGAGCGGCGCTTTTCCGCCGAGCAGGTTGACCGGCTCACCGCCCGCTGCGACGCGGAGGGGCTGTCGCTGTTTTTTGCGTTTGCGGACGGATATGGCGTCTATACCGGCTATGAATCCTACTGCCGCGGGGTGGAGGAGGCGCTGCGGCAGGGCAGGCCGCCGGACAAGAGCTATGAGGGCTGGATCCGGGACTGCCCGAAGAGGGACCGCCACCACGGCGGGCTGCCCTTTGGCGGCGTGCTCTACGGGCAGCCGCAGCCTGCGTTCTACGACGGGCTGGAGGATCTGCAGTTTGTCCCCTTCTGCCCCGGCGGAAGGGACATCTATCGCCGTGAGGTCGACAAGGCGCAGACAGCCGGCTGGCTGCTGGACCAGATCGGGGTCCCGTTTGAGAACACGGCGGCCGTCGGGGACGGCAACAACGACCTGCCGTTGCTGCGCGCGGCCGGCAGTGCGATTGCGATGGGCAACGCCCGCGATGCGCTCAAAAAGGAGGCGGACCGGGTGGTTGCCGCGGCCGAGGAGGACGGGCTGCTGGAGGCGTTCGACTGGCTTGGGCTTTAAAAATAGGAAGGAAGGCTTGAAAAAAGAAGCGCCTCAGGGGCCGGCGGCAGAAAACCGCCGGCTTTTATTCAAATAAAAATGAATATATTTGCAGATTTGTGTAAGGAGGATTGTCCGCAGAGAGACAGCAGTAATATGAGATGCTGATGATACAAAGAGAAAACTTTTCTGAGTATGTCTTTTGTACAAGGACAGATAGAGGAGGTGGTGAGTGTGTGAAGCCTAAAAACAGAAAATGAATTGTTTTGATAAAAAACAATGGGCGGATGCTACAAACTTATCCCACGAAAAAAGCCCGTAAAAAACAAATATTACAAAATTTTGAACAAATTACAAAAAAATATTGAATATAGCGAAAACAGCTCTTATAATTGTAAAAAAATTCGTTTTGGTCGTATCACTTCGATGCATTGAAGCGCTGAGCGGTCGGCCAAAGCGGAGAGGACGTGAACCGGCAGGTGGCCATTGTGGCCTATGAGGAGGCCGGTCGGGAAGCGGCCACAAAATTCCTTTGCGGTATGCAAAGA
>CALXBJ010000156.1 GCA_944386515.1 uncultured Pygmaiobacter sp. | reverse complement strand
GAGGACCTGCTGGGCTGAGCGGCCCTTTTCAAAAGCGGGCGGGCGGCGCGGGGAAAAGCGCGATTTCTTAAGAATTTATAAAATCTTTCAAACGGTGTAATATTTGCCCTGCCTCCTTCGTCTTTTTTGATAGAAGCAGTTCAAAACAGACAGCCTAAAGGAGGCATTGGCATGATGACGGGGACCTTGTTCTTTTCAGCAATCGCGGTGGGATGTGTACTGTTCAGCGTGGGGGTCCTCGCGGCCGCCGACGGTGAGGAGGTGCCGGAGGGCACACAGGGCACCGCGCTGCAGGGCTGAGAGTCAAAAAACAAGAAGGGCGCCCGGGAGAGCAAAACTCCCGGGCGCCCTTTTCTGCGCTTTGGCGTATTGGTTCTGGCTCTGTGGCTCAGCGGTTGGCGATCTCGGCGCGGATGCGCTCGATGACCATGTCCAGCGCCACCGCGTTGAAGCCGCCCTCCGGCACGATCACGTCGGCATACCGCTTGCTCGGCTCGACAAATTCCTCGTGCATCGGCTTGACGGTGGTCAGGTACTGGTGCATCACGCTCTCGAGGGTGCGGCCCCGCTCCTTGACGTCCCGGGTCAGGCGGCGGATCAGCCGCACGTCGCTGTCGGTGTCGACAAACACCTTGATGTCGAACAGGCTGCGCAGCTGCGGGCTGTCAAAGATCAGGATGCCGTCCACCACGATCACCGGCGCGGCGGCGACCCGCACCGTCTCGGGCAGGCGGGTGAACTCGGTGTAGGAGTAGACCGGCCGCTCGATGTCCTCCCCGCGGCGCAGCCGGGTCAGGTGCTCCACCATCAGGTCGGTGTCAAACGCGTTGGGATGGTCGAAGTTCTGCTTTTTGCGCTCCTCCAGCGGCAGCTCGGCGAAGGGCTTGTAATAGTAGTCGTGGTTCAGGGTCGCGACCTCCCCACCGAAGTACTGGATGATCCGGTTGGCAAAGGTGGTCTTTCCGGAGCCGGAGCCGCCGGCGATGCCGATGACAAGTGCTTCTTTTCTCATGGATAAATTCCCTCCCAAATAGGGCGGCCCGCGGGCCGGCCCGAAACTGCAGATGGTTTACAGTGCGCCTCAGCCGCTGGCCCAGTAGGCGCAGATCCCCAGCGCCTCCCGCATCAGCGAGGCGGGCAGCGCGACCAGACCGGCGAAGGCCGGGACGGCCCCCACGTTGGAAAAACCAGCCCGCGTGGCATAGCCCGCCGCCCGGTAGCAGTGAAAGCGGCTGGTCACAAAGAGGATCGGGGTGTCCGCCGACAGGCCCCGCCGGCGCAAAAGCTCCAGCGAGAAGGCGAAGTTCTCCCGCGTCGAGGTGGAGCGGCCCTCCAGCAGCAGGTCCTCCTGCGGCACCCCGGCGGCGCTCAGGTACCGGGCCATCGCCTCCGCCTCCGGGATCGCCTCGTCCGGCCCCTGCCCGCCGCTGAGCACCAGCAGGCAGCCGGGGTGCGCGCGGTAGTAGGCCAGCGCGGCGTCCAGCCGGCGGCGCAGCGTGCCCGACGGGGCCTCGCCCCGCAGCCCGGCCCCGAGCACGATCACCACCCGCTCCTCCCCGGTGGGGGCACAGCGCAGCGGGTACAGCTCCATCAGCGCGACGAGAAAGACGAAGAAGGCAAAGCCGCACCAAAAGACCGCCCGCAGCACCGCGCCGACCCCATGGGCACAGAAGGCGTCAATCTGCCGGTGGAACAAAAAGTAGAGAAAGAGCGCGCCGGTCAGCCCCCAGACGAGGAACAGCCCGAGGTTGACGCTCCCGCGCAGGGTGAGCAGGATGCTGTCGGCCAAGAAGAGCACCGCGAGGATGAGGATGATCATTTCTTTCCATTTCATAAAACATATTTTAGCAGGAACTGTAAGGTTTCGCAACCGAAGGTCGTTCCTTTAAAGTAAGCGTAAACAAAAATTTTGCCCGCGGGCGGCCGCCGCCGCGCGGGCAGGCGGGTAGGGTGGCATGGAGAAACAAAGCGAAATCAGGCAAGCGGAGCGGCCGGCAAAGGACGGCGGCAGGCCGATGATCCGGGTCGAGAACCTGCGCAAGGTCTACCGCACCGGCAAGGAAAAGGTCCGGGCGCTGGATGACGTCAGCCTCGAGCTGGCAAAGGGGGAGTTCTGCTGCATCGTCGGCGCGTCGGGCAGCGGCAAATCCACCCTGCTCAACCAGCTGGCCGGGCTGGAAAAACCCACCCGGGGCACGGTGGTGATCGACGGGCAGAACATCTCGGCGATGGACGAGAACCAATTGGCGATCTTCCGGCAGAAAAAGCTGGGGTTCGTCTTTCAGTCCTACAACCTGCTGCCCACCCTCACCGCGGTGGAGAATGTCGCGCTGCCGCTGATGTTCAAGGGCGTGCCGAAGAAAAAGCGGGAAAAACTGGCAAAAGAGCAGCTCAAAAAGATGGGCCTGGGCAAGCGGGCAAACCACAAGCCGACCGAGATGTCGGGCGGCCAGCAGCAGCGGGTGGGCATCGCGAGGGCGTTTGTCGGCAAGCCGGCGGTCGTCTTTGCCGACGAGCCGACCGGCAACCTCGACTCCCACACCACCGTGCAGGTGATGAACGCGATCCTCGAGCTGATCCGGGAATACAAGATCACCTTTGTGATGGTCACCCACGAGCGGGAGCTTGCCGCCTGTGCCGACCGGATCATCACCCTGCGGGACGGCAAGGTGCTGCGGGATGAGCGGGTCGAGCACCCGCAGACGGCCTATACCGCGCCGGACGGCGGGGACGAGGACCTCAACGACCACAGCTGGGATGAGCCGGACGGCGCGCAGCCGCCGGATGCGGCCCAAAAGGGCGGCTCGCTGCCGCAGGCCGCGCAGCCGCCGCAGGAGCAGCAGGAAAAGACGGCCGCGGCCCCGCCGAGGGCTGCCGCCGCGCGGGAGGGGCCGCCCGACGGGCCCACCCTCGAACAGATCGGCAGGACAATCCGCGCGGCCAAGGCTGCGGAGAAACAGCGGGAAGAAAAGGCAAAGGAGAATATCAGCGATGAAGAAAGCTAATGCGATCGGAAAACGGATCCTGTGCGGTGCACTGTGCCTTGTTTTGGCGGCGGGGATGCTGGCGATGCCGGCGTTTGCGGATGACAGCTCGCCTGTCTCCGACAGCTCCTCACAGGCGCAGCCCACCCCGGCGCCGGCGCCGGCAAGCGCGCCGGTCGTCAGCGCCTACACGGTGCTGGATGCCGCAGGCAATGAGCTGCAGCGGATCAGCGAGGGGCAAAAATGCACCATTGTCGTGGCGATTCGGGACACCGCGTTCAACAGTTCAAATCAGGGCAGTGTAGAGCTGGATCAAAAAGGCAACATCGCCAACGCCAAGATCACCTCCACCGGCTCGTTTTCCAGCCCCAGCCTCGGGGACATCAAGTGCACCACCCCGGAGTTTGACGAAAACGGGGTCTCCTTTGCGATCATCTTCAACGACATCACCTATCTGGGCGGGGACAACAAGCTCTCCTTTGACCTGACCTACAACGACCTTAAGCACGCGATGGCAAACCTCTCGGTCGGCATCAGCCAGTGCGTCGGCTCGACCGCCGAGGGCGGCAAGTCCAGCGCGCTGGTGGTCAAGAGCGCCGGCTACGGCAGCAATGAGGTGCAGGCGGGCGCGGAGTTCGACCTCACCGCCGAGCTGCTGGCCACCGCCGGCACCAGCGCGGTCGACATGGTGCAGGTCTCGCTGCAGCTGCCCGAAAAGATCAGGGTCGGCTCGGGCAACAACAACTACTACATCGGCAAGATGGCGGCGGAGAGCACCTCCAACGTCACCTTCCGGCTCAAGGCGGCGGCCACCGCCGAGCCGGGCAGCTACAACATCACCATCAACGTCTCGGGCGTCGGGTCGGACGGCGCGGCGGTGAGCAACAGCCTGCAGGTCACGGTGCCGGTGACCCAGCCCGACCGGTTTGAGGCCACCAATATGGAGGCGTACAGCCCCATCTACACCGGGGAGAGCGGCTCGGTCTCCCTGACCTATGTCAACAAGGGCAAGGGTACCGTCTATAACCTCTCGGCCGAGATCGAGGGCGAGGGGATGGACAACCCCGGCCAGAACCAGTATCTGGGCAACGTCGCCCCCGGCACCGAGGGGAGCGCCGACTTCAGCATCACGGCCTCGGTGGCGGGCACCATCAACGGCAAGGTCATCCTGACCAGTGAGGACGACAAGGGCAACGAGAAGAAGATCGAGAAGGAGTACTCGATCGAGGCCA
>CALXBJ010000155.1 GCA_944386515.1 uncultured Pygmaiobacter sp. | reverse complement strand
GGTCGAGGCGGTCGACACCTGCGTGGGCCGGATCGTCGAGGCGCTGGAGAAGTGCGGCGGCGCGATGCTGCTGACCGCCGACCACGGCAACGCCGACAAGATGTATGAGCCGGACGGCAGCCCCTTCACCGCCCACACCACCAACCCGGTGCCTTTCCTCGTCTACGGGGTCAAGGACGCCAAGCTGCGGGAGGGCGGCCGGCTGGCGGACATCGCCCCCACCATGCTCAAGGTGATGGGCATTGACCAGCCCGCCGAGATGACCGGCGAGAGCATCATCAAGTAAAACCTGTAAACGCTGCCGGCACTGCCGGCGGCAGGACGCGCCGCTCCCCGGCCGGGGGCGGCGTGTTTTTTTGCCGGCGAGCGGGCCGCAGCGAAAAGGGCCGCCCCGCAGGGAGCTGATGCGCGGATCCTCCCCTGCGGCGGCGCCCGCGGCACGGCGGGAGAGCCGTATCCCGCGGGGAGGGGGGCGCCTTTGGAGGATCTTCTCAAAAAATGAAAAAAGGACAGGCTGCTTTTGCGTTTTTTAACAAAATCCGAAAAACCGCTGGACAGTGCGTCCGGGATGTGCTATATTGAAACAACAAAAAGGTTGATAGAGGCGCGGTGCGGATCAGTAGCCGGCAGAGGGGACACCCTGTGAAGCGGGCGAAAGGCCAAACCGCCGAAACGGGCCGCCGGGTGCGGCGGCTCAGTTGGGCATGGGGAGAAGATCTCCATGACTCCTGCCGGCAGGCAGAGGAGCTATCGGTGATAACGCGACGCCCGTTTCGGGGCTGTTTGGGTTGCATCGATGGATGCAACCTTTTTTATTACAGTCATCCGAAAGGGGCGTTTTTTGATGAATGAGAACCAAAACACACACGCAATGCAGCAGCTGTCCTCTGAAAAGACCGAGCTGCGGCGCGAGGTCGGCCTGTTCGGCGGCATCTCGGTGCTGGCCGGCATCATGATCGGCTCGGGCATCTTCTACATCGGCGGCATCGTGCTGCAGCGCAGCGGGATGAGCCTCGGGCTGGCGCTGCTGGTCTGGCTGGTCGGCGGCCTTGTCACCCTGATGAGCGGCATCTGCTATGCCGAGCTGGGCGCGATGATGCCCAAGGCGGGCGGCAGCTACGTCTACCTGCGGGAGGCGTACGGCGAGCGCACCGCGTTTATGAGCGGCTTTTCCAACTTCATCCTCGGCTCGTCCGGCTCCAACGCGGCGCTGGCGGTGGCCTTCTCCGCCGCGATTGCCAGTATGCTGCCCGGCAGCGGCTTTGCCGGCAGCGAGCTGATGCAGAAGGCGCTGGCCATCGCGATGATCGCGCTGCTGACCGTCATCAACATCTTCGGCGTCAAGCTGGGCAGCACGGTGCAGAACATCTTTATGGTGCTCAAGATGCTGCCGATCTTCCTGATCCTGATCTGCGGCCTGTTCATGGGCACCGAGAGCCCCAGCCTCTCGATCATCCCCGCCTCCAATCCCGGCGTCGTCGAGATCCTCGGGATGATCGCCTTCGGCGTCGTTGCCACCATGTGGGCGTATGAGGGCTGGACCAACCTCAACGGCATCGCCGAGGAGATCAAGCACCCCAAGAAGAACCTGCCGCTGGCCATCATCATCTCGATCATCGGGGTCACGGTGCTGTATGTCCTGTTCAACTACGCGGTCTACCGTGTGCTGCCCTATGACACCATCGTCTCGATGATCGACGCGGGCAACTACTACCTCGGCACCGAGGCCGCCAACCGGCTGTTCGGCAATGCCGGCGGCCTGATCGTCGGCGCGGCGATGATCCTCGCGATCTTCAACTCCCTCAACGGCTGCGTCATGGTCTTCCCCCGCACCTACTACGCGATGGCCCGCGACGGCGCCTTCTTCAAGGGCATGGCCAAGCTGCACCCCACCTACAAGACCCCGGTCAACGCGCTGATCGTCTCTGGCCTGGTCTCGATCGCGCTGGTCTGCACCCGTAACCTCAGCCAGCTGACCAGCCTTGTCGCCTTCTGCGCGATGGTCTTCAACGGGCTGACCTTCTACGCGGTCATCCGGCTGCGCAAAAAGTACCCCACGATGGACCGCCCCTACAAGGTCTGGGGCTACCCCGTCATGATCTTCGTCATCTGCCTGATCATGATCGGCCTGATGGCCAACACCTTCATCGAGGATCCCGTCACCTCGATCATCGGCTTCGCGGTCCCGGCGGTCGGCCTTGTGCTGTATGAGCTGGTCTTCAAAAAGAGCCGCGAGGCGGTCGTCAATGCGGAAAACGCCCAGAATGAGGAGGAGAACTGATATGGCTTCGATGGTCATCTACAATGCAAAGGTCTATCTCGAGCGCGGCCAGTTTGCGCAGGCGATCCTGATTGAGGGGGACCGAATCCGCGCGGTGGGCAGCAATGAGGGCATCCTCGCCGCCGCCCCCGCCGATGCCGAGCGGTATGACGCCGCCGGCCGGACGATCGTCCCCGGCTTCAACGATTCCCATCAGCACCTGCAGATGGTCGGCGAGCTGCTGGGCAGCATCCAGCTGCTGGGCGCGTCCAGCATCGCCGAGGTGCAGCAGCGCACCCGCGACTTCATCGCGAAGAACAACCCCGCCCCCGGCACCGTGCTGCACGGCATGGGCTGGAATCAGGATTACTTCACCGATGAGAGCCGGCTTTTGACCCGCGCCGACCTGGACGCGGTCTCGACCGAGTATCCCATCATCCTCGAGCGCGCCTGCGGCCACATTCTGGTCGCAAACACCGCCGCGATTGAGCGGGCGGGCATCACCCCCGACACCCAGCCGGTGGACGGCGGCGCGATCGACCACGACGAAAACGGCCAGCTGACCGGTATTTTCCGGGAAAACGCCTGCGGGCAGGTCACCTGCATCCGGCCCGAGCGGACGGTGGAGAGCGTTGCCGCGGTGCTGCGGCTGGCGATGGCCCACGCCGCCGAGTGCGGCATCACCTCGGTCCAGACGATGGACCTGCGCCCGGCGGACTGGCGCACCACCCTCGAGGCCTACCGTCTGGTCCAGAGCGAGAACCCCACGCTGCGGGTGTATCACCAGTGCAACTTCATGAACCCGGCCGATTTCCAGAGCTTCCTCAACGAGGGCTACCGCACCGGCATGGGGAATGACTACAACAAGATCGGGCCGCTCAAGCTGTTTGTCGACGGCAGCCTCGGCGCCCGCACCGCGGTGATGCGCGCGCCCTACAACGACGACCCCGACGCGCAGGGCATCGCGACCCTGACGCAGGAGGAGTTCAACACGCTGGTCAAGATGGCGGTGGACAACGGCTGTCAGGTGGTCACCCACGCGATCGGCGACGGCGCGATCGAGGAGGTGCTCAACGGCTACGACACCGTCTGTGAGAACGGCGAGAACCCGCTGCGGCTGGGCGTCGTCCACTGCCAGATCACCGACCTGCCGCTGCTGTACCGCTTTGTGAAGAACGATATCCTCGCGCTGGTGCAGCCGATCTTCCTGCACTACGACATGACGGTGGTCGAGGACCGGGTCGGCAAGGCGATGGCCTCCACCAGCTATGCATTTGAGACGATGCGCCGCCTCGGCATCCACACCAGCTTCGGCACCGATTCGCCGGTCGAGGATATGAACGCGATCGACAACCTCTACTGCGCGGTCACCCGCAAGAATCTGGCCGGCGGGCCGGAGGGCGGCTTCTACCCGCAGGAGCGGATGGACATCTATGACGCGGTCGACTCCTACACCGCCGAGAGCGCCTATGTCAGCTTTGAGGAGAATGTCAAGGGACGCATCCGCCCGGGCTATCTGGCCGACCTCGTCGTGCTGAGCGAGGACATCTTTACCATGCCCGCCGATGAGCTGCGCAACACCAAGGTCGACGCCACAATGGTGGGCGGCCGGTTCGTCTACCAGCGCAGCTGAGCGGCGAAAAACGAGATCATTTGAGCGCTTGCGCTTTGGCCCCCGGCCGGAAGGCCGGGGGCCTTTTTTGTGCGCCGGCGCGGGAAAAAAGCGGCGGGGGCGCCTTGATCGTCATCAAGCCCTACTTCGGTTTTTCAGCTGTCTCCCGTGGGGGCGCCTGCCGCGGCGACCCCACAGCTCTTGTGCAGGAGGAGAATCCGGAGTAGAATAGAGGGAAAGAGAGACGGGGGGAGAGAGCATTATGATACGGAGGGCAACAGCGGAGGACCTGCCCGAGATCCTGCGGGTCTACGCGGCGGCGCGAGCCTACATGAAGGCGAACGGCAATCCCAACCAGTGGGGGGACAGCCACCCCGCGCAGCCGCTGCTGGAGGAGGATATCCGGCTGGGGCGGCTGTATGTCGACGACACCGACGGGGTGCACGGGGTGTTTGCGCTGGTGTTCGGGGAGGACCCGACCTATGCCGTCATCGAGGGGGGCAGATGGCTGAACGACGCGCCCTATGCCACCATCCACCGGATTGCAGCCGACGGCGAAAAGCCGGGGGTCTTTGGGCGGAGCATCGCCTTCTGCCGGGCGCAGTGCGGCAACCTGCGGATCGATACCCACCACGACAACCGCACGATGCAGCATCTGGTGGAGAAGGCCGGCTTTGCCCGCTGCGGCATCATCTATGTCGAGGACGGCAGCCCCCGCATCGCCTACCAGTACACGGCACAGGAGGGATAACGCGGCGGCACCCGGCGGCAAAAGACGGCCTGCGGGGCGGCGGAATGCGGAGAAAACCGTGTTTTCCGCTTGACCTTGGCGGGGAAAGTTGATATAATAAATAAGCGCTTTCGGCAATAGTCAAGGCGCAGATTCGGAGCGGTATCGAAGTGGTCATAACGGGACTGACTCGAAATCAGTTGTACCGCAAGGTACCGTGGGTTCGAATCCCACCCGCTCCGCCAAAAATCGGCAGGCACCTTTAGGGGCCTGCCGATTTTTTTTAATTGTGTGCTTTAGCGAAATGAGAACCCCCAGCTCTGCTGGGGAGAGTAAAAAAGCTTTAGCTTCAAGCATCGAGCGAAGCGAGAAGAGATCAAAACTTTACTATTGTCAAGAAAGTTGATCTTAGATAAACAGCGCCCGTTTACGGGCTGTGGGGCAAGTG
>CALXBJ010000154.1 GCA_944386515.1 uncultured Pygmaiobacter sp. | reverse complement strand
CAGAACCCCCATCGTCTGTTCCGCGCCGCACAGGCCGGCGACAATCGCGCTGATTGTCAGGACGGCCAGCGAGCGGGGCGCGTAGCGGATGCCGATGTACTCGCCGAAGGTGGCGTTGTGCCCGATGGCGGAGCACTCATACCCAAAGCGGGTCTTGTACTGGACGAACCAGAGCACGACCGCCAGCGCCAGCGCGATCAGAATGCCGGTGTTCAGGTCCGCGTAGTTGGAAAACCGCACAAACCGCGCCTGCGAGGCGATCTTGCCGGTGGCCTCCACCCCGGCCAGCTCCCCGCGGAAGGGGCCGCTTGCGAGGTATTCGGTCAGCAGGGTGGCCATGTTGTTGAAGATAAAGAACATGATAAAGATGTTGATCTGCAGCTTGTTGTTGAGCAGGCCGGGGATAAAGGCCCAGACAATCGCGGCGGCCATCGCCGAGATCAGGCACAGCGGGATCAGCAGGACGCCGGGCAGCCCGCTGCCGTAGTAGCCGGTCAGGGCCGCGGCGAGGGCGCCCATGTACAGCTGCCCCTCGATGCCGATGTTAAAGCATCCGCCCCAGCTGGCAAAGGCGGCGGCGAGGCCGGTGAAGACCAGCGGGGTCGCCTTTGTGAGGGTGCCCATCCAGCCCACCGAGGAGCCGAAGGCGCCCTTGAACATCACCGCGTAGGCGCTCAGCGGGGAATAGCCGGTCGGGATGATGAAAAACATCCCGATGACCAGCGCGACGGCAATGGTGGCAAGAGGGCGCACGACCAGCTTGCCGCCCGAGAGGATCCGATTGATTGCTTTTTGTTTCACGATTGTCTGTCCCCCTTTGCACCGGACATATAAAGGCCGATCTCCTCGCGCGAGGTGGTCTTGGGATCGACGATGCCGGCGATCTGCCCCTCATACAAAATCGCGACCCGGTCGCTCAGGGTGAGGATCTCGTCCAGCGAAGAGGAGATCAGCAGGACGGCGCAGCCCTGATTGCGCAGCGAGATGATATGGCTGTAAATGGCGTTGATGGCGTGGATGTCGATGCCGCGGCTGGGCTCGGAGGCGATAATGAGCTTCGCGCCGAAATTGGTCTCCCGCGCGACGATGACCTTCTGGCAGTTGCCGCCCGAGAGGGTGCGGATCTTCATCTTCGGGCTGGGGACCTTAATCATGAATTGGCGGACCATCTCCGCCGCCTGCGCCTCGATTGCCGCGCGGCGCATGACCCCGAACCGGCTGCTGAACTGCGGCAGCGCCTGATAGCCGCTGATGCAGTTGTCCTCCACGCTCCAATCCAGACAGACCCCCATCCGGTTGCGGTCCTCGGGGATGTAGCTGATGCCGTCCCAGATCCGCTGGTGGCGGTCGTGCCGGGTGATGTCGGCGCCCTCAAAGAGGATTTTGCCCTCGCTGGGGCTGCGCAGGCCGGCGACCAGATGCGCCAGCTCGTTCTGCCCGTTGCCCGAGATGCCCGCCACGCCGAGGATCTCCCCTCTGGACAGGGTCAGGTTGATGTTCCGCAGTGCGTACTGCCCCTTGCCGCGCAGCAGGCTGACCCCCTCGATCGTCATCAGCGGGGTGTGCTCGGTCCCGGCGCGCTCCATCATCGGCGGCAGCTCATGGCCCACCATCTTCAGGGCGAGGTCCTCCATATTGGTGTCTGCCGGATTGACCCGGTCAACCAGCTTGCCCGCCCGCATCACATAGATGTCATCCGCGACCTCCATGACCTCCGCCAGCTTGTGGGTGATGAAGAGCAGCGTCTTGCCCTTGCGGGCCAGCGCGCGCATATTGACGAACAGCTCGGCGGTCTCCTGCGGGGTGAGCACCGCGGTGGGCTCGTCCAAGACGATGATCTCGGCGCCTCGGTAGAGGATCTTGAGGATCTCCAGCTTTTGCTGAAGACCGACCCACAGCTGCCCCGCCGGTTCGTCCAGAGGGATGTGCATATCATAGGTGTCCATCACCTCGCCGATCTCCCGGCGCGCCCGCGCGAGGTCGATCGAAAGGCCCTTTTTCGGCTCCATGCCGAGGATGATGTTCTCCAGCGCGGACAGCTCATTGACCAGCATAAAATGCTGGAACACCATCCCGATGCGGTGGTGCATCGCATCGCGGCTGGAGGCAAAGGAGACCTCTTTGCCGTCCAGCAGGATGCTGCCGGCGTCCGGGCGCTCCATCCCGTAGAGGATGTTCATCAGGGTGGATTTGCCGGCGCCGTTCTCCCCGATGATGCAGACGATGGAACCCTTTTTTGCCTCGATGGTGACATCGTCGTTGGCCAATACGCCCGGATACCGCTTTGTGATGTTTCGCATTTCCAAGGCTAACAATTCCGCTTCCTCCTTATCCTTAACGTCTCCTTAACGTCAAATTTGGCATCTTTTGCGTCTGAAAGAGAAACAGGGCGCCGGGAAGTTTTGCATCCCTGCGCCCTGTTTTGATGCCGATCAGGCCAGGAACAGATCGGTGACCTCGATCTCGCCGGAGGTGATCTTCTCCTGAATCTCGCTCAGCTGCGCAATCATCTCATCGGTGACGACATCCTTGGAGTACTGGAAGTCAGTCAGGCTCACGCCGCCGTTGGAGACGCCGTACTCGACGATGCCGCTCTGGAAGTTGCCGTCCACGACCATCTTGATGAAGTCATAGGCGACGTTGTCGCAGCGCTTGACCATGCTGGTGAGCACCTTGCCCGGGGCGATGGCGTCCTGGTCGGCATCCACGCCGATGGCATAGAGGCCGTCGGTCTCCTCGGCCGCCTCGATGACGCCCATGCCGGAGCCGCCTGCGATCTGGTAGATGATGTCCGCGCCCTCACGGTTCAGCTGCAGGGCAAATTCCTTGCCGGTCGCGGGGTTGTCATACGCGCCGACATACGCCTTGAGCACCTCGATGTCGGGGTTGACATAGCGGGCGCCCTCCTCGTAACCGACGATAAAGCGGTTGATCGAATCGGCCTCCACGCCGCCCACAGCGCCGATAACGCCGCTCTCGCTGACCATCGCGGCCAGAGCGCCGGCCATAAAGCTGCCCTCATGGTCCGCGGTAGAGGCCATCACGAGGTTGTCGGCCGCATCGGCGGAAACCGAGTTCAGCCCGCCGAAATAGACGTCGGGGAACCGGGCGCAGTACTCATTAAAGGTATCGGCATACGCGCCGCCGAAGATCAGGACGATGTCCGCGCCGCCGTTGACCGCCGAGACAACGCTGCTGCCGTAATCCGCGGTGGTGGCGGGCTCAATGACCGAGATGTCGACGCCGAGCTCATCCCGAGCCCGCTCCATGCCCTTCCAGGCGGAGTCGTTAAAGGAGTTGTCGCCCAGCGCGCCGATATAGACCGCCTTGATGACATCCTCGCCGCCGCTCTGCGCAGTGCTGCTGGAGCCGACCTCAACCGGTTTTCCGCCGCACGCCGTCAGGGAAAACATCAGCGCCACAGCGAGAAGAATAGATGTGAACCGTTTCATTTCTTTCTCTCCTTTATTCTTTTTAGTTGACCCGCTACCACGGTCATTGGTTTGATGATAGCATACCCAATACCCGCAAAAAACGACAAATGGCGTTTTAGAAGAGACATTTTCGGAATTTATCGCCGCACAATATGCCAATTGGCGTTTTTTGTTTTAGGGGAATATGTTACTATCAAAATCGGGAAAAGGCCGCCCGACAGGCCCGCAAAGCGGAAAATGCAGACGGCTGCAACCGAAAAAAACAGTAAAGGACAGGGAGGAATTCACGTTGGCAAGCTATCCTGAGAACCGACCCAATATCCTGCTCATTACAGCGGACCAGCTCCGTTTTGACTATGTCGGAGCATATCAAAAGGAAAATAAGTTCATGGACACCCCCTGTATCGACGCGCTCGCGGCGGACGGGTGCCTGTACGCCAATGCCTATTCCCCGAACCCCGTTTGCATCCCCGCGCGGCACAACCTCATCACTGGGCTGACCGCGCGGCATCACGGCTTTGACGACAACTATTTCGGCGCACAGGCAAAGCCCGCGCCCTGGAACCTGCCGACCTTTGCACAGATCTTGTCGGACGCGGGGTACTCCACCGCCGCGGTGGGAAAGATGCACTTCCAGCCGGAGCGGCGGGCCACGGGGTTCGACTTCTTCCTCAACGCGGATGAGGTGGTCGGCGATGTGCTGGAGGACGACTATGCGATGTGGCTGCGCGAGCGCGGATACGGCGAGCGCGGCAGCTTCCACGGGGTCCGCAACGCGCTGTATATGCAGCCGCAGCAGTCCACCCTGCCCGAGGAGATGCACGGCTCCCACTGGATTGCGGACCGCTCGATCGATTTTTTGCGGATGCGGGGGGACACAAAACGGCCGTTTTTGCTCTGGACCGGATTTAAGCACCCCCATCCGCCGTTTGACATCCCCGCCGCTTGGGCACATAAATATGACGGCAAGATCCCGCCGCACACCTCCAGCGTGACCCCGCTCTCGCTTTTGGCGGAGGAGAATAAGTGCATCGCCGACCTGCCGGATGAAGAGAACATCAACCGGATGCGGGAGCTGTACGCCTGCGCGGTCTCCTATGTCGACTACAATGTCGGCCGGATCGTGGAGGCGCTCAAGACCTATGGATACTACGACAACACCCTCATTATCTTTACAGCCGACCACGGCGAGATGCTGGGGGATCTGGACACCTACCAAAAGTTCCTGCCGCACGACGCCTCCTGCAAGATCCCGCTGATCCTGCACTGGCCCAAGGGCATCCGTCCGGGAACGGTGGTCGAGGAGTTTGCCGACCTCAACGACATCCTGCCCACCATGGCGGACCTCGCAGGGACGTCCTACCCGGCGGCATATGAGCTGCCGGGCGAATCCCTCTTTGCCAAGGACGGCAAGAAGGACCGCAGCTGGCAGTATGTGGAGCATCAGCGGGAGAGCAAGCGGTGGTGCTCCATCCGCAACCGCCGGTACAAATACGTCCATTTTTACGGGGATGCGGACCAGCTGTTTGATATGGAGAAGGACCCGCAGGAGCGGGTCAACCTGCTGTATCAGTGCACCGATGCGCAGATCCTCAAGCTGCGGGATGAAATGCGGCAGGTGCTGCTGCGGTATGAGGAGAAGTACGGCCTTGAGGGGTATGTACAGGACGGCGACTTTGTGAAAAAGCCCCCCTACCAAATCGAGACCTATCAGGAGATGTGCTGCCCCTGCCAGACGGTGCGCATCCGCGGGGAGGAAAAGATTGTCCCGCTGGAGGAGGAGATCATCGAGGCCATCAAGGATGAGCCGACCGTCCGGCTGTCCCGGCTGCATATCGAGCAGCTCTTGAAGCAGTACGCGG
This sequence comes from uncultured Pygmaiobacter sp., assembly GCA_944386515.1. Lineage (GTDB taxonomy): Bacteria > Bacillota > Clostridia > Oscillospirales > Ruminococcaceae > Pygmaiobacter. The sequence goes on along the minus strand of CALXBJ010000154.1, from coordinate 1,555 downwards.
GGTTTGACGACGCGGAATACCGGCGGCTGATGGAGCTGGCAAAGCAAAACGACAGATATTGAGCGGCAGGGAGAGGACGCAAAAGGCCCAAGACGGGAAGCGCCGCCCCTGCCGGAGCGCGCGGGCGGCTGAATGACAGATCGGGATGAAAAAGGCAAAAAGCCGGCAGATTAAAAATCTGCCGGCTTTTTGTGCTGCCGTGCCCGCCGCCCTGCAGCGCAGGGGGGAGGACAAAACAGAAGGATGCGGGTCAAGGCCGCGTCTTTTTTGGCCAAAGCCGGGTCATTGTGACAGGGCAAAAGCGGACGGACTGTCCTGCAGGGATTCCTCCATCGTCCGGGCGGTCAAAAGGAGGGAGGCGAGCACCTTTCCCCATTTCTCCTGCTCGCTCTCCGGCATCAGGATGGTGTGCCCCTCCAGCTCGGTCACCTCGCTGGACAGCAGCTCGCCGGTTTCATAGTTGACGACAAAGGTGATCTGCGGTCCGTTCACCGTGCCCGAGGGGCGCGAGGTCTCGACCGCTTTGGTCAGATGGACGGCGATTTGGCCGCCCTCCTGCAGATAGGCGGACCCCTCCGCAGAGCAGTCCGCGAAGGTCGCCATAAAGCGCGGATTGGCGAGGTAGATCGCCCCTTGGGCGTCGACCGTCATCGCGTCGCAGTTCAGCCCGTGGATCTCAACGGGAAGCGCGACCGACCCGGTGAGGATGAATTGTACCGAGCAAAGCGTATCCGCCGGTGCAGGGGAGGATACCGGGCCGGAATCAGAGGAGGTTGCGCCGGGGGAGGAAGCGGCGGGCCCCCCGCGCCATCCCGCCAGCAGCGCGCCGCCCAAGGCGGACAGCGCGAGCGCCGCGCACAGGGCCAGCGCCGCGAAGAGCCGGGATGAAGTTTTCCGCATCGGGACATTCCTCCTTTTTACATCACGAAAGAGCATTTTCGGGGCGCGGGGGATGGAAAGCGGGGATTTTAAGAAAAGCGAGCGGCAGCCGGCGGCCCGGCACTGCGTGGACAGGGGCGGGCGCGCAGCCTGTAATGGTTCCTTGTAATTATTATGGCAGAAAACAAAAAACAAAGATACTGCGTTTTTACCTAAAAAGGGAGGGCGTTTTTCGGAAAGGAGCACAGGGTGTGATTTTGAACGGCGACTGTTCTGCCTATACGTTTTGCTCTCAATAAAAAAATCGGGGCAAAGCGAACTTTGCCCCGACGTGGAACATCGCAACAGCATAGATGTCGAGACTTCCAGATTTGCACCCAACGCAAAATCGAAGCCCAGCGCGGCGGGTGTGCTCCGGAGAGGAGCCGCGACAAAATGAGTGAGAGCTGGCTTTTGCAAAAAAAGTCGCCGCGAACGATATGCCGTCCGCGGCGAGCTGGTACGGGTAGTGGGGGTCGAACCCACACGGTTTCCCACTGGAACCTAAATCCAGCGCGTCTGCCAATTCCGCCATACCCGCTTATATGAGCGACAGGAGTTTTTCCTATCGCTATTTTGTTTTCCTCTGTTCTTTACTCGGGGAAAGAATACCCGAGGCGGAGCATCTGCTTGATCC
>CALXBJ010000153.1 GCA_944386515.1 uncultured Pygmaiobacter sp. | reverse complement strand
CCGGCCGGATCTCAATCGTGACAGCATTGCCCACCGCCCGCTGGTATCGGTCCTCGGCAAAGCCGTACAGCGCGCACAGCAGGCTGATGAGGAAAAAGCCCAGATAGCAGGCGGCGAGCAGGCGGCGGTCCTCTTTTAGGATGCCGCGCAGCAGAGAAACCAGTTTTCTCATTCGGCAGACACCTCCTCCACCGGCACAAACCGCATCTCCTCGGCCGTCCCCTCAATCCGGTACAGGCTGTACTGCCCGCTGAGGCCGTCGGTAAACAGCGCGCCGTATCGGGCACGGAAATCATCGTCTACCTCTTCCAACCAGATCGCATCGCAGCCGCTGGCCTCGAGGTATTCACAGAAAAATTCCGGGGTGAGGTCCTTGTCCTCATCGATAAAATACGCCGCTTGTTCCTGTGTGAAGAAGCGGGGAATCGACACGCTGTTGAACCGGTAGCTCTCATCAAAACCGGTGCCGCCGAGGCTGTAATCCAGAAGAATGCCGGGGTAAAAGTCATAATACCGCTTAAACCAGTCCCCACCGTCATCCTCGGTGTTGATATAGAACAGGCGGTCGCCCTCCTCCAGCTGGTCGGCAATCTGCTGCGCCTGCTGGATGGCCTCCTTCCTGCCGGCAAAATAGCTGTCGGGATAATCCAGCACCGACAGCTGCGGCTGGACCAGCGCCGCCACCCGCAGGCAGCAGAGCACCGCAAAAGCGGTGATCCCCAGCGGGGCGAGGCAGCGCGCCCACGAAAAAAGCCCTCCGGCCGCCAAGGCCGCCGCCGTCAAAACCGCCCCGGCCAGCAGAACGAGCCACTGGGTCCGCCCGCCGCTGCCCGAGAGCGCCAAAAAGACCGCCATCAGCAGGTAGGGCGCAAGCAGCAGCCCGCCCTGCCAGAGCGCCGCGCGCCGGCGCAGTGTGCCGGCGCGGCCGGCGGCGGATTTCCCCAGCAGCACCAAAGCCGCCAGCATCCACCCGATATAATAGGGGTAGATGTAGCGGTTGTAGTTGCTCAGGGTAGAGGACTCCGCCTCCTTGAAGATATAGACATAGGTGAAGATGTTGAAGACGTAAAATGCGACAAATCCCAGCGAGGAGAGCAGCGAGAACCATGCCGTCGCCGCCCGCTGCCGGTCGTCCCCGCACAGCCACGCGGCCGCGAGGAGGGTCAGCACAATCACCGCGACCACAAGGCCGCTGGTGAACATCGTGATGTTGACGTTGTAAAAGGCGTCCAGCATATCCGACGCCACCTGTGTGAACTTCTCGCTGCGGTTAAAGCCGACCAGCTCCGTGACGCCGGTGGTCACCATCTCGACCATCCCCATCTGGCTGCTGCCGCCCAGGTCAAACCGGCTGACCGAAAGCGCCGAGGAGAGGTGCGCCGCCCAGCCGAAGAAGGCTGCCGCCGGCAGCCCCGCCATCAGTGCACACCAGCCCAGCTTTGCCGGGATCCCCCGCAGGCGGGACAGGCGCACCTCTCCCTGCTCGAGAAAGAGCAGGTCGAAACAGACCAGCGCCGCCGCGATAAGGCAGAGCGCAAACCCCATATCCTTTGCAATGCTCTCGGCCGTCACCGCAAACAGCGTGCACAGCAGTACCGCGGGGGTCTTTTTCTCCGCGGCAAAATAGACCGCGATCCCCGCGCCGAACAAAATGCCCATCGGGATGTCGGCATAAGCGCTCATATAGATCGGCCGGACATAGACGTCCCGATAATAGAGGGTCAGCAGATAGGGCAGCAGCCCCATCGTCACCGCGAGGGGAACCGCGAGATGCCATTCCCGCCGGCGGCAGAAGGAGACCCCCGCCGCAAAGACCGAGAACATCAGAATATCATAGGCGGCAAACACCTTCCACGGCACAAAGGTAAAACCGAGGAACTGGAACGCGTAGTCCAGCATAATCAGCCCCGGCACATAGGTGACCCCCACCATGCTGCCCGGCTCAAGGGTGTACAGCCGGTTGGTGGATTTGACCACCTTTGCCGCAATGCCCCAGAAGCTGAACTCGTCCCAGTCCATAAAGATCGGCTGGCGCACCGCAAAGTACACGCTCACCACAAGGCTGGCGACCAAAAAGAGGACAAAGCCCGGCCCAAAGATCTCGCGCCAGTAGATCTTCCGCCGGAGCACCAGCAGCACAGCCGCAGCCGCAAGGGCGCCGGCGCACCAGATCACCCCTGCCGGAATCAGCAGGTCAAAACAGCCGGCAAGGCTATACCACAAAATGGTGCCGCAGAGCACCAGCAGCGGCGCCGCGCCGGAAGGGATCCGCAGCCGGTCTGCGCAGAGCACCGCCATCGCCGCGACCCCAAAAAATGTCAAGAGAAAAAGCAGTCCTTCGATCAAGAGAGAACCTCCCCGGCGGCCGGCGGCCGCCTGTCGTTTCATCTATCTCACTGCCGGCAGAGCGGCAGGCCGCCCTTTAGTTCAGTGCTTGCCCGCTCAATTGGGGACAATGCAAACCGGCCCGATAAAGTAGTGCTGTGCCAGCAGCACCGCGCTCAGCAGCGCAAGGGCGGAGCTGGCGGAAAGGCAGAGCATCTGCGCCCCCCTGCCGCCCGGACGGGCGGGCTCCAGCACCCGGCTGAGCAGCGCCGCGACCAGCACAAAGAGCATCAGGAAAGCCGGCAGCAGATATCGTGTCTGGACCCCCAGCACCCGCACCATCCCCACCGGGGTATAGGTGATATACTGGGCGGCCAGCACCCCACCGGTATACAGCGCGGTCAGCAGCCCCAGCCCCGCCGCACTGCGGGGGGTCAGGCTGCTGCGCTCATGGGTGCTCAGCGCTGCGCCGAGCAACAGCGCCAGCGGGGAGAGCAGCCCGATGACCGGGATCTCGAGATCCAGCGCGCCAAAGACCCCGAGCTTTGTGAGGAACAGCCCGTTTTCATACAAGCTGCCCAAAAAGACCATCAGTGTGCGCGGCAGATGCGCCAACACAAAGGAGAGCTGGCCCGCCATGCTGACCGTCTCGCCCAGCATCCGCCCCTCATCAAAGTTGACGCGGAAGGTCTGGCCATACCATTCCACCGCCAAGATCATCCCCAGCGCCAGCACCAGAGCCGCCGCTGCAAGCTGCCACTTTTTGACCCGCGCCTTCCAGACCCGGGCGGGCAGAATCAGCGGGATCACGATCCACAGCAGATTGATCCAAGGCTTGACGGTATTGACCATGACAAATGCGGCCGCAAAGACCGCAAGGTCGCGCTCGCGCAGCTCATCCACACAGTAATAGCTGACCGTCAGATAGTAAAAGCCGAGCATCAGCGCATCATAGTTGCAGGAGGCCGCGATATAAAGGCTCATCGGCAGGATTGCCGCGGCGAAAAAGACGCCCGCGTAGCGGCGGCAGTTGCGCAGCGCCGCAAAGCAGAGCAGCGTATAGGCGACAAGGTTTGCCAGCCGTCCGGCATACAGGCAGCCCAGCGCCCCAAAGCCGAGCAGCCGCGCAGCCGCCATGAACAGCGCCTGATGCAGGTAGGGCAGGATCTGCACGATCTGCGGCTCGGTGACAGCGGGGGCATTGCCCTCCGCGCACATCTGCCGGTAGACGGCAAACCGCCCCCCCAGACCAACCCGCACGCCATCGACCTCTTTGATTGCAAAGTTCTCGCTCGACCCGCCGCCGGAGACCGCGCCGCTCTCATCGGTTTTCAGCCAGTAGGTGGTGTTCCCGTTGACCCATGCGCCGGGAAAGCTGGTCATCAGCGCATTGACGTCGTCGGGATAGCCCCGCTCCCCGTCAAAGTCAAACCGCCCCTCGCTGATCGCATAAGCGCGCAGAAAATGGCTGCCCTCGTCCGGCGCCTGCATCGGCGGGTTGGCAAAGCAGAAGCAAATGCCGCACAGCAGCACCGCCAGCGCAGCGCGCCCGGCAAAGCTGCGGCAGCGCAGCACTAAAAACGCCCCGCCCACAACCGCCAGCGCCAGCGCGCAGGCGATGAGGGTCAGCGTCAGCGGCGGGATCTCGGAAAATTCATAAAAAACCCGCCAGTAATAGACGGCTCCAATCCCGGCCGCAAGCGCGGCCAGACAGGCGGCGCCCCATCGGAACGCCGTGGAGTGCAAAACCCCTTCCAACTTTTTCATCTCTGCCTCCCGGCAAATGATTTTTCGCCCAAAGGCGCGCCTTACAGGTTATAGGCATCCACCTTGTAGCTGGAGAGGTTCCCCCTCAAAAATTCGATCGTCTCGGCAAGGCCCTGCTCGAAGGTATACCGGGGCTGCCAGTCGGTCATCCGGCGCAGCTTGGACGCATCGCCGAGCAGCCGCTCGACCTCGCTCTTTGCCGGGCGCAGCCGCTGTTCCTCGCAGACCACCTTCGCGGCCGGGTTGATCTGGCGGATCAGCTCATCCGCCAGCTCGCCGATCGAGATCTCCCGCCCGGTGGCGATGTTGATCTCCTGCCCGACAGCCTCGTCACAGTCGGCAATCGCCATAAAGCCGGCGGCGGTGTCCTTGACATAGTTGAAGTCCCGCGTCGCGGAAAGATTGCCCAGCCGGATCTCGGTGCGGCCGGCCAGCAGCTGGGTGATGATGGTCGGGATCACCGCGCGGGCCGACTGGCGGGGGCCGAAGGTGTTGAAGGGGCGCACAATGGACACCGGCAGGTCAAAGCTGCGGTAAAAGCTCTCGGCCAGACGGTCCGCCCCGATCTTGGTCGCAGAATAAGGGCTCTGCCCCTGATAGGGGTGGTTCTCATCAATCGGGACATACCGCGCCGTGCCGTACACCTCGCTGGTGGAGGTAATCATCAGCCGCTCGGTACCCAGATCCCGCGCCGCCTGCAGCACATTGAGGGTGCCCTTGATATTGGTGTCGACGTAGCTGTCCGGCGAGTGGTAGCTGAAGGGGATCGCAATCAGCGCCGCCAGATGATAGACCCGCTGCTGGCCGGCCATCGCGGTGCGCACCCCGTTGGGGTCCCGGATATCCCCCATGAAGATTTCGATCTCATTTCGGATCTCGGGCGGCAGGGTGTCAATCCAGCCGCAGGAGTTAAAGGAGTTGTAAAAGCAAAAGGCCTTGACCTTTTCCCCGCGTTTGACCAGTTCCTCGGTGAGATGGCTGCCGATAAAACCATCGGCGCCGGTGACCATACAAGTGTGAGACATACACGATCCCTCTTCCGCCGCACACAGCGCGCGGCCTGTTTATTTTTTTGAAAACCGATTCCGTTTTGCCCCTGCACAGAAGGGCAAAACGTCCCACGGCGGCCGGCGCCGCGGGGCTTCTTCCGTTGCTAAGTATACTATAAATCGCGCCCAATATCAATAAAAGCCCGGCCGATGGGCTTTTTGCCTTTACATCCGCCGGTTCTTACTATATAATAAAACGGTTCCGGACCATCATTTTTTTGCGGATCCTGCCCCGTTTTTCTGTGCTTGGGCGGCGGTCCGCTTTGTTGTGGAGCCTCGCTTTGCTCCGCGGCATCCCCACTGTTGAAAGGAGCTTTCCGCATGACCTTTACCACCGCCGGCTTTGCGCTGTTTTTCCCCTGCGTGGTGCTGGCCTTTTATCTGGTGCCGGCCCGCTGGCAGAACTTCGTCCTGCTGGCTGCGAGCTGCGTGTTTTACGGCTTCAACCTCGGTTCCCAGCCGCTCTCCGCGCTGGTGCTGGCGCTGCACGTCCTCTTCACCTACGGGATGGCCCGCGTCATCGAGCGGGCCGAGGGGGCGCGCCGGCGCCGCCTCGCCGCGTCGGCAATCCTCAGCGTGGTTGCAGTGCTGGCCGTCTTCAAATACTACAACGCCGCGCTGCCCGCGCTGCTTGGGGTGGCCGAGGGCTCCTTTGCGAAGCTGGCGCTGCCGCTGGGCATCAGCTTTTACACCTTTGCGACAATCAGCTATCTGGTCGACGTGCTGCGCGGCGATATGCCCGCCGAGCACGACTTTGTCGCCTACGCGGCCTTTGTCACCTTCTTCGGCACCATCACCAGCGGGCCGATCTGCCGCGCCCGGCAGCTGCTGCCCCAGATGCACGCCCCCCGCCGCTGGGACGCCGGGCGCTGCGCCGATGCGCTGCGGCTGTGCCTGTCGGGGCTGTTCCGCTGGGTCGCGGTGGCGAATATTCTGGGGCTGTATGTCAACCAGATCTTTGAGAATCTTTCGGACTACCGCGGGCTGACCCTGATCTTTGCCGCGGTGCTCTATGCGCTGCAGCTGTATTTTGAGTTTTCGGGCTATTCCGAGATCGCGCAGGGGGTCGCGCTGGCGCTGGGGCTTGAAATCCCGACCAACTTCAAGACCCCATATTTCGCCACCAACTTCTCCGGCTTTTGGAACCGCTGGCACATCTCGCTGTCCAGCTGGCTGCAGGACTATGTCTTCATGCCGCTGGTCTGGGGGCGCTGGACCTCCCATCTGCCGGTGATCGGCAAACGGGTGGAGAACCCGCCGATGATCTCAAGCGTCGCTATCGTCTTTATCCTGTCCGGTTTTTGGCACGGCAACAGCTGGCCCTTTGTCGTCTGGGGGCTGCTGCAGGCCGTCTTCCGGGTGGGGGAAGAGCTGCTGCACCGCTTTTACAAAAAGCCGAAAAAGCGCCCCGGTCTGCCGCTGCGGGCCTTTAAGACCGCCGGCGTCTTTGTGCTGTGGACGGCGAGCCTTGTCTTCTTCCGGGTCGGGCTGCTGGCGGGCGGCACCGTCTCCGACGCGCTCTCCTGCCTTGGGCGGATGGCCGGCGGATGGTCGCTCTTTGGCTTTTTGGCTGAGACCGACGCCGCGGTGCAGTCCGGCTTTTACGCAAAGCCGATTATGGTCGCGGGGTATTTCGCCTTCCTCGCGGCGGTGCTCGCCATTGCCTTTGTCGCCGACTGGGTGCAGTGCTTCAAGCTGCGGGACAAGCCGGTGATCGGGGCTGTGGCCTCGCTGCGCCCGCTGGTCCGCTGGGCAGTTTATTATCTGCTGATCGGCTGCGTGCTGGTCGCCTATATCATGCAGAGCGGTGGTTTCGGCACCGTCAGCTTTGCCTACGCCGGTTTTTAAAGGAGGTGCGGGATGAAAAAATTTATTGCAAAGCTCGCCCTCGCGCTGCTGCCGCTGGCGGTATATTTTGCGGTCTTTGTCGCCTTTGAGCCGAACAACTACTTCGGGCTGCGGGCAGACACCAACGGCAACGCCCCCATCGCACGGCTGCGCGCTTATCTGCAGGATCCAAAGCCGAACATCCTGCTCGGCGACAGCCGGATGGCCCATTTTGACATGGCGCTGGTGGATGAGGTATCCGGCCTGTCCTGGTCGAACGTCTCCTACGGCGGCGCCAGCCTTGAGGAGAGCATCGACGAGTTTTACTATCTCTACGAGCAGAACCCCGACCTCGAGCGGGTGGTGCTGGGGATCTCCTTTTACACCCTCAACGCCGCCTACCGCACCGCCAACCGGATGTCCGCAATCGAGACCCAGCTGGAGAACCCGGCGGCCTATGTCTTTAACCTTGAGTACAACATCAACACCCTGACGGTGATCGGGGACAAGCTGGCCGGGCGGCCCGACGCGGAGGAAACCGCCGAGCACACCGCCGCGGAATATGAGGAGGACGGCGCGCCGCTGCCCTACCGGCGGGATTTGATCGACTACGCCGCCACCCTCTACGGCAACTGCGCGGTGAGCGGCGCGCTGCCCGAGCGGATCTATGATGAGGAGGGCAACCTTGCCAACGCCGCGGCGATGGCTGAGGCGATGCTTGCCGTCACGCCGGAACAGAGCCGCTTTTCGCTCAACGAAACCGCGCTGGAGAAGCTGCTCGAGATGGCGGATTTCTGCGCGCAGCAGGGCATCGCGCTGACCATTGTGCTGCCCCCGATGGACGACAGTGTGCGCGCGCTGGTCTGCGGGCCGCTGGGCATCGGCGAGGCGATGCAGCCGGCGCTCGACGCGCTCGCGGGCAGCGGCGCGCTGGTGCTCGACTACGAGTGGGCAAACGACCCCGACTGGCCGGACACTATGTTCTATGACGGTTTCCACATCGACACGGTCCACGGCCTGCCTATCTGGACCGAGATCCTATTCAGTGAGGTGGCGTGATGCGGCTGGATTTTTTGATCCTGTATGAGCACGTTGTGCGGGAGTATGAGAGCCTGCTGCTGCTCAAAGCCGAGCTGGAGCGGCGGGGCTACACCGTCGAGATCCGCCAGCTGCTCGACCGCAAGAAGCTCAAATACTTTACCTGGCGCCGGCCGCGGGTGCTGGTCGCGAGCAATCTGTATGACAACGAGGGGCTCAACAGCCATGTCTACAACAATGTGGGCCGCTGCCGGCGGGTGGTCAACCTGCACTGGGAGCAGATGCTCTCCGACACGCAGGAGGCCGAGCCGTGGTTCAACTTTGCCGGCAATGCCAAGCGCTGTGTGCAGACCTGCTGGGGCGAGTGCACCCGCCGGCGGCTGATTGACCACGGGGTGCCGCCCGAGAATGCGCCGGTGACCGGGGCGATCATGATGGACTTCCTGCGGCCGGAGTTCGCCGGCTATTTTGAGGACAAGCAGGCGCTGTGCGCCCGCTTCGGTCTTGACCCGCGCAAGCGGCTGCTGCTGTATATCTCGAGCTTCGGCTATGCCTCGATGGGGGAGGATGAGGTGCGGGAGCTCTCCCGGATGGCGGGGCAGGATTTTACTGAATTTGCCCGGGTCAACCGGGAATCGATGGCCGCGACCCTCGACTGGTTTGACCGATATCTCGCCGCCCACCCCGAGGTGGAGCTGGTCTACCGGCGCCACCCCTCCGAGTGGAACAGCCCTGCACTGGAGGCACTGGCGCACAAGCGTGCAAACTTCCATGTGATCTTTGAGGATTCGGTCAAGCAGTGGATTGTCGCGGCGGACGATATCTTCATCTGGATGAGCACCGCGATCGCCGAGGTCTACTTTGCCAAAAAGGGCTGCGGCATCCTGCGCCCGGTGCCGATCCCCCACGAGTTTGACCCGGTGATCTACCGGGACGGGCGGTATCTGACCGATTATGACGCCTTTGCGGCGGCGCTGGACGGCCCGCCTGCCGGTTTCCCTCTGGACAAGGAGGTCATCGAGGGTTATTTTGACAGCGACCCCAACCGGGCGGCCTATCTGCGGATGGCGGACCTGCTTGAGCAGGTTCACCGCGAGCCGCCGCGCGACGATCCCTTTGCGCCCGGCTACAAGCCGCATTTCAACTGGCTGAAGTTCTTCGCGCTGATCGGGATCCACGCGATGGACGCGGTGCATCTCGACCCCGCGCGGTTTGCAAGGATCTGCCCGCCGTTTGCCTCCTTTGCCGGGCGGATCTGGGGCTATATCCAGAAAGCGAAGGTCTCAAAGGAGCAGGTCGCCCTCTGGGAGGAAAAGATTCGCCGCTGCATCGGCCCCTAAAACGCCCCGCGCGGCTTGTAGAGCACAGAAAAATCGGGTACAATAAGAAAAAGCCCCGCGCCCTTTGCGCCTGCGGGGCGCTGTGCCAAGATGACGACAAGAAGGAGAAGTCTTATGAAATACTGCAAAAAGTGCACCATGCCCGACACCCGGCCCGGCATCACCTTCGGTGCGGAGGGGGTCTGCTCGGCCTGCCGCCACTACGAGCACCGCAAACAGGTTGACTGGGATGCCCGCTGGAAGGAATTTGAGGCGATGTGCGACAAGTACCGCGGAATGAACGGCCCCGGCGGGTATGACTGCGCCGTTGCCGTCTCGGGCGGCAAGGACAGCCATTTTCAGGTGTATATCCTCAAAGAGGTCATGCACATGAACCCGATCCTCTTCAGCGTGGAGGACAACTTCCCGATGACCGAGGCGGGCAAGCACAACCTCAAAAACATCAGCGAGGCGTTTGGCTGCACCATCATCAGCTGCAAGCCCAACATCAAGGCGCAGAAGACGCTGATGCGCGCCTTTTTTGAGAAGTACGGCAAGCCGACCTGGTACGTCGACCGTCTGATCTACACCTTCCCGCTGCATATGGCGGCGAAGTTTAACACCCCCTTCCTCTGCTACGGCGAAAATGTCAGCTTCGAGTACGGCGGCAATGCCGACGAGGAGACCTATTCCGCCAAGGGGCAGATTGAGAACGGGGTCGCGGTCGGCTTCCCGAAGGAGGAGCTGCTCAGCTACGGGGTTAGCGAGAACGACCTGATCCTGACCGCGGCCCCCTCCGCCGAGGAGCTGGCAAAGCTCGACCCGTTCTACATGAGCTACTTCCTGCCCTGGAACAGCTACAAGAACTATCAGCTCGCGAAGGCCCACGGCTTCCACGACCTGACCCATGAGTGGGACCGCACCCACCACGCCGAGAACTTCGACCAGATCGACAGCCGCGCCTATCTCGTGCACAGCTGGCTGAAATATCCGAAATTCGGCCACGCCGCCGCGACCGACTACACCGCCCGGTATATCCGCTACGGCCTGATGACCCGGGAGGAGGCCATCCCCATCATCAAGCAGCGGGACGGCGCGCTGGACCCGCTCTGCGTGCGGGATTTCTGCGAGTTCTGCGGCTATTCCGAGCGCGAGTTCTGGTCCATCCTCGACCGGTTCTATAACACCGACCTGTTTGAGAAGGACAGCTTCGGCCGCTGGGTGCTCAAGGAGCCGATCTGGGAGGAAAAATAATCCGTCCCTGACCCGGCCAAAACAGCTTAAAACAGCAGCAGAAAAGCCGCCGCGCAGCCGCCCGAAAAGGGCGCGCCGCGCGGCGGCTTTTTTGTTCCGTTTCCTCGTCCCAAAGCGCTTTTTTCCTTTAAGGGCGAACGGCGCTTTGGGATCTGTTCAAAAGCGCGGGACGGCGCCCTTCCCCTCTGAAAGGGCAGTTCCTCGCATCAGCGGCGGGCCTTGCCGGTCATCCGCTGCACCCGCAGCCGGATCACCGCGACCGCCTCGGCCTGCTGCTGGGTAAAGGTGAATTCCCGCCCTGTCTGGCAGCGCATCAGCAGTGCAAGGGCACGGCATTTCTCCTGCGGGTCCTCCACCAGCTGCGCGATGCCGGTCCCGGTCAAACACTCATACGCATAGCCCCAGCCGCAGGGTTCCTCTGCCGGCAGCAGCCGGTGGGCGCCGTCCATCTCAAAGGCGACCAGTGGGTCGGCTGCCAGCGCGCGCAGCTTGCGTCCCTCCTTTGCGCTGTGGAAATAGAGTATCAGCTGCCCATCCTCCACCTCATAACCGAAATTGAGCGGCAGGATATAAGGGCCTTCCTCATCCCGCAGCCCGATCCGGCAGACCCTGCAGCGGGAAACCACCTCAATCATCTCCTCAAACCGCACAATTGCCCGCTCCGCGCGGCGCATGGGGTATGCCATTTTACCCTCCTCCTCTCTTTTTTCCATTATATCAGCCGCTTTTTCCCCTTTGCAACCCGCGCATGATTGCTCTTTTTTCCATCTGCCGCTATAATAGGGGAGAAAACGATCATCGGCCTTGCCGAAAATGAGGTGAATACAGGATGACCAAAAAACAGACCTTGGGGCTGGTTGTCGCCGCAATTGCGCTGCTCGTCACCGGCCTGCTGGGCAGCATCTCCGCTGCGGCGCTGCGGCAGGGTGCACAGCTGGCGGATGAGATGATGCTCGCACAGGACAGCTTTGCCGTCATCAATGTGGTCGGCACCATCCAGAATACCAGCGGCGATGAGCTGGGGCTCAACCAGCCCAGCTATCACCACAACGCGACCCTCAACTATGTTGAACAGCTCCAATACGATGAGAGCAACAAGGGAATCTTTCTCTACTTCAACACCGGCGGCGGCGGGGTGTATGAATCGGATGAGCTTTACCGCGCGCTGATGGAGTACAAGGAGGTCACCGGCCGGCCGATTTGGGCCTTCTTCGGGCCCACCGCGGCCAGCGGCGGGTATTACATCGCGATGGCGGCCGACCACATCTCGGCTGACCGCAACACCACCACCGGCTCGATTGGGGTCATCATCAGCTACACCAATGTCAGCGGGCTGTATGAAAAGCTCGGGCTTGAATCGGTCTATATCACCAGCGGCCGCAACAAATCGATGGGCGCCAGCGACCTTGAGCTGACCGAGGAGCAGCGGGCCATCTATCAGAGCGTTGTGGATGAGGCCTATGACCAGTTTGTCGGCATCGTCTCCGCGGGGCGCGGGATGCCCGAGAACCGGGTGCGCACCCTCGCCGACGGGCGGATCTATACCGCCAAGCAGGCGCTGGAAAACGGGCTGATTGACGAGATCACCAGCTATGAGGATGCGCTGGAGGCCTTTGGGGAGGAGACCGGCGCACAGCCCTACTACACCGATTTCTCCGAGGCCACGGTGCTGGACCGTCTGCTGGGCGCAATCAGCAGCCTGATGCCCAAGAGCGACCTGCAGATGCTGCAGGAACTGGCTGAAACCGAACAAAGCGGGGTGCCGATGTATGTATACACAGGCTAAGCCGGTCATCGCCGGTTTCGGGCGGCGCTGCGCCGCCTTTGTGCTTGATCTTCTGCTCTGGATGCTGCTGTGCCTGCCGCTGCGGCTGCTGCTCTCACTGCTGGGCGCGCTGGGCGTCGGCAGCAGCCCGGTCTTTTTCCATTATACAGGCTCCGACCTGCTGCTCACCGCGAGCTTTGCGCTCTATTTCATCGCCTTCTCCGGCGGCTGCGGCACCACCCCCGGCAAGCGGGTGCTCGGAATGCGGATTGTCAGCACCCGGACCGACCGGCTATGCTGGGCGGACGCGGTCTACCGCGAAACGGTGGGCCGGTTTCTCAACAATCTGCTGCTGATTGGGTATCTGTCGGCGCTCCTTGACCGCAAGCGGCGCACCATCGCGGACCGTTTGTGCGATACCCGTGTGGTGCTGATTCGCCCGCCGGTTTCAGGCCCGCCGTCTGTCCCCACCGCAGAGCAAACCGCCGGCAAACCCCGGGTTGACCCCTGTGCAATGGGGCAGGCAGAAGTCAGTCAAAGTGATATCTCCTGACCGTTTTTAGAGCAGATTTGTGTGCTTTTGTCAATTTTTGCATTTGCCCGGGCAAAAACCTTGGGCTTTTTCCCATGGTTGACAAACCGGAAACCGCGTGTATAATTAGAAGCACAACCGAACAACAAAAAGCGCTGATGAGAAGAGTAAGCGCTGGATGCTTTCACAGAGAGCCCCTGTTCTGGTGCAAGGGGGTAAAGCGGAAGGTGCCGAACATGGTCTTTGAGCTGCGCGGGCGAGCCTTAGGGGTTAGTCCGCGACGGGTCCACCCGTTACAGTGGCAGGCTGTAAAAGGCAGTTGCCGGAGCAGCCGCAGAGATCCCCCCGTGTGAGCGGGAGGATAAACCAAGGTGGTACCACGGGAGCATACAGCCCTCGTCCTTGAAGAAATTCAAGGACGAGGGCTTTTTCTTTTGTTTTTTGCTTTGCCAGAAAGGGGGCTTATCGCTATGATCCGGATTGAAAATCTCACCAAGGTCTTCCGCTCCGCCGGCAGTGAGGTGACCGCACTGCGCTCTGTCAGCTTTGACATCGAGGACGGGGACATCTTCGGCATCATCGGGATGAGCGGCGCGGGAAAATCCACCCTGCTGCGCTGCCTGTCGATGCTCGAACAGCCCACCGAGGGGCGCATCCTGCTGGATGGTGTGGATCTGGCTGCGCTGCGGGGCAAACGGCTGCTTGAAGCCCGCCGCCGGATGGGGGTCGTCTTTCAGGGCTATCATCTGCTGATGCAGAAATCGGTTCGGCAGAACATCGCATTCCCGCTGCGTCTGGCCGGGGTATCCCGGGCCGAGCGGAACGCCAAGGTCGAGCGGCTGCTCGAGCTGGTTGGCCTCTCCGACAAGGCAGATGCTTATCCGGCTCAGCTGTCCGGCGGGCAGCGCCAGCGGGTAGCCATTGCCCGGGCGCTCGCTACCGACCCGCAGGTCCTGCTCTGCGACGAGCCGACCAGCGCGCTCGACCCGCTGACCACCCGTCAGGTGCTGGAGCTGCTGCGGGAGGTCAACCGCCGGCTCGGGGTCACCATCGTGGTTATTACCCACGAGATTGCGGTGGTCCGGGAGATCTGCAACAAGGTCGCCGTCATCGACGCCGCACAGTTTGCCGAGGGCGGGCGCACCGACGAGATTTTTGCACAGCCGCGCAGCAATATCACCCGCCTGCTGCTCGGGGTAGAAGGAGGACGCAAACATGCTTGAAACCATTCTCTCGCTCAAGGAGATTCTGCTGGAGGGGCTGGGCGCCACCCTTTATATGGTCACCTGCTCCACCCTGCTGGCCTATCTGCTGGGCCTGCCGCTGGGGGTCCTGCTCTACACCACCGGCAAGGGCGGCATCCATGAAAATCTGCCCCTCAACCGGGTCCTCGGCTGGGTGGTCAACATCGGCCGCAGCATCCCCTTCATCATCCTGATTATCGCGCTGATCCCCTTCACCCGGCTGGTGGCCGGCAAGGCGATTGGCGCCACCGCGGCGATTGTGCCGCTGGTGATCGGGTCGGCTCCCTTTGTGGCCCGTCTGGTCGAGCAGAGCCTGCAGGAGGTCGACACCGGCGTCATCGAGGCGGCCAAATGTATGGGCGCCACCCGGCTGCAGATCATCCTGCACGTGCTGCTGGGCGAGGCCTTCCCCAGCTTGATCCGGGGGGTGTCCATCACCGCAATCACCCTCATCGGCTACTCCGCGATGGCCGGCACGGTGGGCGCCGGCGGCCTTGGCGATATCGCGATCCGCTACGGCTATTACCGCTATCAGACCGAGGTCATGCTCATCACCATCCTGCTGCTGGTGATTCTGGTCTGCCTGATTCAGTTTCTCTTCGGTTTTACCGCAAACCGGATTGATAAAAGAAACCGCTCTTGATCCCTTGGCTTTTGCCGGGGCAACCCGCCGCTGCGGGACGCCGCAGCGACAAGGCGCGCGGGACGCCGCGCCGCCCTTTGCCCGGTGCAAACGGCCGCTTTGAGCGGATTCACACCAAACAAAATCTGTATGAAAAGAGAGGAATTTGAGATATGAAACGCAAAACCATCCTTGCCGCGGCGAGTGCCGCGCTCGCCCTGTCCCTTGTCCTGACCGGCTGCGGCTCCTCGAGCAGCTCCGCCGCCGGCGGCAGCTCGGCCGCTGCGGGCGGTTCCTCCGCTGCCGAAAGCATCACCCTGACCGTCGGCGCCTCCCCCTCCCCCCACGCCGAGATCCTGAACGACGTCGTCAAGCCGCTGCTGGCGCAGCAGGGCATCGAGCTGGTGGTGCAGGAGTTTGACGACTACATCATCCCGAACACCTCCCTCGAATCCGGCGATCTGGACGCAAACTTCTTCCAGCAC
>CALXBJ010000152.1 GCA_944386515.1 uncultured Pygmaiobacter sp. | reverse complement strand
ACGCCGACAACGTGCTCGGCAGCCCAGGTCTTCTCGCCGCTCTGCTCCTTGAACTTGGAAGCGGGGGCCTTGCAGACGGGGCAGAACTCGGGGGCGCTGTCGCCCTCATGGACATAGCCGCAGACGGTGCAAACAAACTTTTTCATTGTTCAGTCTCTCCTTTTTTTGCTGTGATTTTATCCTTTGCTTTTCGCTTCGTTCTTGTTGCTGATTAAACTATACTACATAAGTATAGTTTTGTCAATAGTTTTTTTCGCTGTTCAGAAAAAATTTTCCGGCCCGCAAAAAGCGGCGCAGGGCGCCCTTTCCGCTCACGGCTTTGGGCTGCTTTTGGGCGCGCCATCCTCCTTTTCCCCGCTGTGCCGGGCGATGCCGGCCCGCTCCAGCGCGGGCAGCAGCAGCCGCAGCGAGAGGGCGGTCAGGCTGCCCATCGCGATCCCCGAGAGGATCAGCACCGGCGCATAGGCCAGCGAGATACCGGTCCCCAGCCAGAGCGACGCCATCAGCAGCTGGCCGAGGTTGTGGCTGATCGCCCCCGCCACCGAGAGGAGCACCAGAGATGGCTTTTCTCTGGGCAGCAGCAACAGCATCAGCAGCCCGATACTCAGCAGCCCGCCGCTCAGGCTCAGCGCCCCCGCGGACAGCCCCCTTGTCAGCGCCGCAAACAGCGCCTTGAGCAGCACCAGCGACACCGCCGGCCCCCTGCCGAGGAAGAAAAGCGCGTACATCACCACGATGTTGGCAAGCCCGGGCTTGACGCCGGGCGGCAGCCCCAGCGCCGGGGCGAGCGCCCCCTCCGCCGCGCTGAACACCAACGCCAGCGCGAACAGCATCCCGCCCAGCGCGACCCTGCGCGCCGTCCCGTTGCGCATTCACTCCACCTCCCCTTTTCTCAGAGGAAGACGACGGGATAGCCCGCGCCCTCCTC
This sequence comes from uncultured Pygmaiobacter sp., assembly GCA_944386515.1. Classification (GTDB taxonomy): domain Bacteria; phylum Bacillota; class Clostridia; order Oscillospirales; family Ruminococcaceae; genus Pygmaiobacter. The sequence goes on along the minus strand of CALXBJ010000152.1, from coordinate 10,261 downwards.
GCTGAGCCGGAAGCTCTCTTCCAGCATTTTGGAAACGACCAGCTCCCCGCTCTCATTCAGGAAGATGACCCCGATCTCGGGGTGCTCCTCCATAAAGTCCCGGGTCCGCGCATCCCCCCAGATGAACAGGGTGGTGGACAAAAAATCCGCCTGTGTCCCGTCGGAGGAGACGACCCCCACCGAGACGATGTCGCTCTGCGCGGGATAGCCGGTCTCGGGTGAGAGGATGTGGTGGTAGCGGGTGCCGTCCTCCGCCTCAAAATACCGCTCGTACCCGCCCGAGACCGCCATCACCTGATCCTCCAGCTCCACCGAGGCGAGATACCGCTGGGTATCCTTTTCGGGCGCCCGGAACCCGACCCGGAACCGGTCCCCGTCGGGGCTGCGCCCCCGCACATAGACGTTGCCGCCGATGTTGAGGATCGCCGAGCGCACCCCCTGCTCCTCATAAATCGCGGCGGCGAGGGTGCAGGCGTTGCCCTTCGCGATGCCGCCGAGGTCGATCGCCTGCCCCTTTTGCGGCAGAAAGACGGTGCCCGCCTCCTCATCCAGCACCACGCCGGCATCGTCGATCAAGGGCAGCACCGCGTCGATCTCCTGCTGTGAGGGTACCCGCGGGTGGTCGGTGGTGATCCCCCACAGCTGGGTCAGCGGCGCGATGGTGATCTGGAACGCCCCCTCGGATTTTGCCGAGAGGGCAAGGCTCTGCCGGATCAGCGCAAGGGTCTGCCCGCTGACCTCGACCGGGCCCTCCCCCGCCGCGGCGTTAATCCTGCCGATCTCGCTGTCCGGCTCAAAGGCCGACAGCCGGTCCTCAAACGCCGCGAGCGCCTGCTCCACCTGCTGCGCCGCCGCCTCGCCGTGCGGCCCGTAGACCTGCTGGGTGATGACGGTGCTCATCGCAAAGCTGCTGGTGGAATAGCAGGCCGCCGCCCGCCGGCGCACCGCCGCCGCGACGACCAGCACCGCCAGCGCCGCGCAGGCCAGTGCAAGGATCCATTTTTTGTGACTGTTTTTCATCTTATCTCCTCTGTGTGCCGCGTCGGGCGCGGCTTTACGGTCTTTCATTCTAAAGGGTATCTTCGGCACTGTCAAGCAAATAGGTCATATATAAAATATTGTTGCACGAATTTTTCTTTCTTTTGTTACGTTTTTCGCCGCAATTTGACAGTATCCGCAATTTACACTATAATAAGGTGCACCCTAACAAGGATGGAGGTGAACAGTGCATGAGGAAAGCAGCCTCTGTGTTCGCCCTTTTGCTGGCGGTCTGCATCTGCTTTGCGGGATGTTCCTCCAGCTATAAAGACGGCGTTTATCATGCTGAATTCGCGGATTATGACAGCCACGGCTGGAAGGAATATGTCGATGTCGAGGTCAAGGACGACACCGTCGTTGTGCTGACCTTTGACGGGGTCAATGCCGACGGGGAGAAAAAGTCCGAGGATGAGGACTACCGCGCCTCGATGGAACCGGTCAAGGGCACCTATCCGGCCAAGTTCTATACCGATATTATAAACCAGTATCTGGAAACCGGCAATCTCGACGACGTCGCCACCGTCGCGGGCGCGACCCTGTCGACCGATCGCTTCCGGGCCCTGATGCTCGCTTTAGAGGACTCGATGAAGTCCGGCGACACCACCCCGATTGTGGTGGAGTCGGAGGAGTGATCCCGGTCACCCATTTGGTTTTCCCTGCGCCTTTGGCTTTTTGCCGAGGGCGCTTTTCATTTTTGGGGCCGCCGGCAAAGATGAATAATTGGTAACTTTTGTGAGAACACTTGGGGGGAAGACTTGAAAAAAGGGCCGATTTGGGATAGGATATAAAGGTGTAACCGATCTTTTTTAAGGAGAGGATTTTTGCAATGAAAAAGATACTTTCGCTCTTTGTGGCGCTGTGCGCGCTCACCGTTCTGCTCGTCGGCTGCGGCGGCGGCGAGGAGACCAAGCAGTATAATCTGGACGACGTGATGGCCGCCATCGAGGAGGTCGCGCCGGTCAGCGTGCCCGCCGACATGGACGACGATTACCTGACCGGGATGTACGGCATCAGCCTTGACGACGTCGAGGAATACAAGGGCAAGTACACCAATGTCAGCCTTTCGACCGACGAGATCCTGATCGTCAAGGCGAAGTCCGGCAAGGCCGATGCCATCAAGGAGGCGCTGGAGGCCCGCCGCGACGCGAAGTATGAGCAGGCCGCGATGTACGACGACACGCAGGCACAGAAGGCGCAGAACGGCCGCGTCGTGGTCAAGGGCGACTATGTGCTGCTGGTCGTGGTCGGGGACGAGACCCGGATTGAAAACGGCGAGGTCGACGCGGTGTATCAGGAGGTCGATCAGGCGATCGACGCCGCGCTGGCGTAATTTCCCCGCGCGCCTTTGTCACCGCATGGCTTTTCCCTTATACTTGTCTTGAGGGCCGGCGTCACGGCAGGGCGGCGGCCCTCTTTTTGTCCTGAGAAATACGCGGGCAGCCGCCCGCTTTGGGTTGGTGATCTGTTTTGGTTTTCAGCAGTCTGCTGTTCATCTTCCGGTTCTTGCCGATTGCGCTGGCCGTCTACTATATCGCGCCGCCGCGGCTGAAGAATCTGGCGCTCTTCCTCGTCAGCTTGTTCTTCTACTCCTGGGGCGAGGTGCGGTATTTCCCGGTCATGGCCTCCTGCATCCTGGGCAACTATCTGCTGGCGCTCTGGCTGGGCCGCCTGCAGATGGGCAGCCGGCTGCGGCGGGCGGTGCTGGTGCTGGTGGTGGTCTTCAACATCGGGATGCTCTTCTTCTTCAAGTACACCGATTTCTTCCTCACCAACATCAACGCGCTGTTTGGGACCTCGATCCCGCTGCTCCACCTCACCCTGCCGCTGGGCATCAGCTTTTACACCTTCCAGACGATGAGCTACACCCTCGACGTCTACAAGGGCACCGTCCAGCCCGAACGCAACATCATCGACCTTGGCGCCTATGTGGTCATGTTCCCCCAGCTGATCGCCGGCCCGATTGTGCTGTACAAGGACGTCGCCGCCCAGCTGAAGGTCAAGCGCGGCCGGTACAAGCTGGCCGAGATCGACGAGGGCATCGGACTGTTCATCCTGGGCCTCGGCAAAAAGGTGCTGCTGGCCAACAGCATCGGCGCGCTGTGGGAGGACATCAAGCTGCTGGGGTACGGCGGGGTCTCCACCCCGCTGGCCTGGCTGGGGCTTGTCGCCTACACGCTGCAGATCTACTTTGACTTTTCCGGCTACTCCACCATGGCCATTGGCCTTGGGCGGATGCTGGGCTTCCAGTTCCCCGAGAACTTCAACCTGCCCTATATCAGCCGCAGCATCACCGAGTTCTGGCGGCGCTGGCACATGACCCTCTCGGGCTGGTTCCGCGAGTATGTGTATATCCCCCTCGGCGGCAACCGCCGCGGGCTGTGCCGGCAGGTGTTCAACCTCTTCGTCGTCTGGACGCTGACCGGCTTCTGGCACGGGGCGAACTGGAACTTCCTCCTGTGGGGCTTTTACTACTTTGTGCTGCTCACCGTCGAAAAGCTGTTCCTCTATGACCGGCTGCAGAAGGGCCGCGTCTGGCCCCACCTGTACGCGCTCTTCTTCATCGTGCTCGGCTGGGGGCTCTTCGCGGTCGACACCGACATGGGGGATATCGTCACCTTCTTCTCCCGTCTGCTCTGGCCGCAGGGGGGCGTCTCGGCGGTCTATTTTGCCCGCAACTACGGCGTCGCGCTGGCGATCGGCTGCCTGTGCAGCACCCCGCTGCCCCGTCGGTTCTACGGCTGGGTCTGCAAAAAGAGCCAGCTGCTGCGGATCCTCGTGCTGGGCGTCGTCTTTTTCCTCTCGGTCGCCTATCTCGTCGACAGCACCTATAACCCCTTTATCTATTTCCGTTTCTGAGGAGGCGATATGATGAAAGAGAAATGCAGGGCGCTGCTGCGCTATCCGCTGCTGGTGCTGTTCTTCGCCTTTCTGCTGCTCTACTCGATCGCCGACAGCACCGTCAACGACCGCAAGGAGAGCGAGCTGGAAAACCGCACCCTTGCCCAAAAACCGACCATGACCGTCCGCAACCTGCTCGCCACCGAGGAGAACCAGAAGTTCTCCTACCTGTATGAGCAGTATATCAACGACCAGTTCCTCGGCCGGGACGCCTGGATCAGCCTCAAGAGCCGGGCCGAGAGCCTGCTGCTCAAGGTGGAGAACAACGGGGTCGTCTACGGCGACGACGGGACGATGTACCAGAAGTTCTTCACCCTGCAGGAGGCCGCAACCAGCGGGCTGCAGATCGAGGCCAACATCGGCGCGCTGTCCGCCTTTGCCGCCCGCCACCCGGGGCTTGCGACGGTGATGATCGTCCCCTCGGCGGACATGGTCGAGACCGATCTGCTGCCGGCAGGCGCCCCCTTTGTGGAGGAGGGCCCGTGGATGGACGAACTCGCCGATGCGCTGGGGCAAAACGCCCGGTTCCTCGACCTGACCGGTACCCTGCGCGCCCACGCCGATGAATACCTCTTCTACCGCACCGACCACCACTGGACCACCCTTGGCGCCTACTACGGCTATCTCGCCTACGCCGAGGCGGCGGGTAAGACGCCCGTCTCCCTTGACGGGCTGGATGCGGGCGGCAGCGAGGAATTTTTCGGCACCCTGTACAGCAAGAGCAAGCTCTTCAACGTGCAGGCCGACCAGCTGACCTACTACCCCGCGCTGGACGCGGAGATGACCATCCTGCAGCTGGTCGACCCCGCCAGCCGACAGCAGATCGAGGATGCCCACGCCGCCGGCACCCTCAGCGAGGCGGAGTATGAAAAGCTGGCCGACCGCACGGTGAACCTCTACGAGACCGACAAGCTCGCGGTGCGGGACAAGTACGCGATGTTCCTGTACGGCAACAACGGCTTTTGCCGGATCGCCGGCACCGGCAAGGGCAAGGTCATGGTCGTCAAGGACAGCTATGCCAACTGCTTTATCCCCTTCCTGCTGGGCAACTACGCCCAGATTGATGTGGTCGACCTGCGGTACCTGCGGGACGCGACGGTCGACAGCCTGATCGAGCGGGAGGGCTATGACGACCTGCTGGTGCTCTACAACTTCCAGAGCTTCTCCAGCGACACCAACCTCGTGCTGCTGAACAGCGGCGCGTCAAACTGAACGCCTCGGCAAAGATAAAAAGCCCCGGATTTGGACGGGATGGCGCAGACACGGCGCCCTGTCCAAGCTCTGGGGCTTCTTTTTTCAAAAACAGCCAAAAGGACCAAAGGAGGGCCGGCAAGCGGATCGCGCTGCCGGCCCTTTCTTCTCAGGGGGCAAGGCGCCTTTTCCGCGCCCTGCCCCCCCTGCTTTTATTCGAGATACTCCCCGTGCTCCTCCAGCAGCTTCTCCCACTCATCATACAGCTCGTTCTGGTGAAAGCGGGTGTCGTCCAGCCTGTCGCACAGCTCGGTCAGCTTGATGTGGTCACTGGCGATCTCGGGCAGCGAGAGGCTCTGCTCCATCTCGAGGATGTCCGCGCCAAGGCGCTCGATCTCCCGCTCCAGCTCCTTGGCCCGGTTGCGGACCTCGGCGCGCAGGCGGCGCTCCTCCTTCTGGCTGCGCTGGGGCTTCTGCTCGCTCTCCTCCCGGCGGCGGGCGGCGGATTTCGGCGCCTCCATGCTGGTGTGGGCAATCAGCTGGCTGTACCCGGCATAGAAGACCCCGCCCCCCTCCTCGAGGTAGAGGATCGGGCAGCCGAGGCTGTTCACCAGATACCGGTCATGGGTGCCCGGCCGCAGGGTGCCGGCGTAGTCGGCCAGCGCCCGGCCAAGGCTCTCCCGCATATAGATGTCGAGGTGGTTGGTCGGCTCGTCGAGGAAGAGCAGGTTCGGCCGCTCAAGCAGGATCTCGGCAAACCGCAGCCGGGACAGCTCCCCGCCCGAGAGGGTGGCGACCTCCTTGAAGACCTCCTCCCCCCTGAAGTTCAGCCGTGCCAGATGGCTGCGGACCTCCAGCTCGGTCATCCGGGGGTACTTGTTCCAGATCGCGTCGATCACCCGTCCGCCCGCGCGCCGCTGCTGCTGCTCAAAGGTGGACAGCCGCACCCCGCTGCCCAGCCGCACCGCGCCGCTGTCCGGCTGCTGGCGGCCGGCCAGCACCCGCAGCAGGGTGGATTTGCCGGTGCCGTTCGGCCCGGCGATGACCAGCCGCTCCCCCCGCAGCAGGTTGAGGTCGAGGTCGGTCACAAGCCGGTGCCCGCCCGCCGAGACGCAGAGCTTTTTGGTGGTCAGCACATCCTCATACGGCTCCATATCGTACTCAAAGCGGAACTTCAGCTCATAGCCAGCCCGGTGGGGCTGCTCGGTGATCTCCATCTTCTCCAGCTGCTTACGGCGGCTCTGGGCCATCTTGGTGGTGCTGGCCCGCACCAGATTCTTATCGACATACTCCTGCAGCTTTTTGGCGCGGGCGACGTCGGCGTCATGCTGCTTTTGCTGCACCGCGACCGCCAGCTCCTTCTGGGGCAGATAGGCGGTGTAGTTGCCCCGGTAGCAGGTGATGGTGTTCTGCTCCAGCTCCCAGGTCCTGTTGGTGACCGCGTCGAGGAAGTAGCGGTCATGGGAGACGGTCAAGATCGCGCCGGAATAGGTCTTGAGATAGCTCTCCAGCCACTCGAGGGTCTCAAAATCCAGATGGTTGGTCGGCTCGTCGAGGATCAGCACATCGGGGTTTTGCAGCAGCAGCTTTGCCAGCTGCAGCCGGGTGCGCTCCCCGCCCGAGAGCACCCGCACCAGCTTGCCGTCCGCCTGCGGCGGGAACGCCATGCCCGAGAGCACCTTGCGGATCTGTACCTCCCGATGATAGGCGTCCTGCGCGTCGATGACCGCGCTCGCGGCGGCGTGCCGCTCGAGCAGCTGCTGGTCCTCGGGGTGCAGCGCCAGCTCCCGGTTGATCTGCTCGAGCTGCCGTATCGCCTCCAGCGAGGGGGCATAGGCGTCCTCCATCTCCTCCCAGACGGTGCGGGTGGTGTCCAGCGAGGCGTTCTGCTCGAGATACCCCCACGTCAGGTTGTGGCTGTAGGTCACCTCCCCCTCATCGGGGGCCAGCGCGCCGGTGATGATCCGCACCAGCGTGGTCTTGCCGGTGCCGTTCTCCCCGATGATACCGATCCGGTCCTGCCGGTCGACGGTGGCGGTGACCCCCTCGAGGATCCGCTCGGCGCCAAAGCTCTTTCCAACTTTTTGCAATGTAATCAGCATGGAACTTGTTTATCCCTCCGCAGAGAATTGATCGACCCGGTAGATCCGCACCAGATCGTTTTCATAGACCAGCGCAAACGGCTCCAGCTGGGAGAACTCAGCCGGGAACTGCAGCGAGACGACCAGATAACGGATCCCCTTCTCCTGCGCAAGACGCAGGATCTCCTCGGGCGGGGTCGACGACGAGAAGAAGGCTGCGTTGACCGCCTTTTTCTCGCTGACCACCGCCTCCGACACCCCCATATTGGTCACCGCGTAGGTGTATCCCTCCATATACGCCTGCCGTCCGGAGAGGGCGGTGTAGATGCAGGAGATCCCCTCCCCTGTGCCGGGGAAGATGTCGATCCGGTTGGTGGCGAAGATCTCGTCGGTGCCGGTATTCTCCCGCAGCCAGTCGGCGGCCGCCTCGTCCTCAGCGGACGAGACCGCGGGATAGGGGTATTTTTCGATCAGGTCGAGGTTGCGCAGCAGCTGGCGGGCGCCGCTGCCGACAAAGTTGACCGCCAGCACCGCCGTTGTCAGCAGCCCGACCGCCCCCAGCACCGCCATCACCCGCTTTGCCGCCCGGCCCATCGGCCGGCCCAGCTGGTCAGCCGCGAGCAGGTCGATGCAGTAGACGGAAAAGAGGACAAAATAGATCTGGCTGTACGAGGGGTGCCAGAAGATAAAATAGGCCAGCGCGCCCCCGACCGCCGCGCCGTTGACCAGCAGCCGCTCGGCCGGCAGCGAAAACAGCCCCCGGATATCCCGAAAAAGCCCCCGCAGATAGAGCGGCAGCTGCAGCGGCAGCATACAGAAGAGCAGCACCAGCGCGGCCACCGGCAGCGCGAGGTACCACAGGTAGAGGTTCTCGCTCCAGATCGCGCTCAGCACCGGGTTCAAAACCGACTGCTCAAAGGTCTTGAGCCCCAGCCGGACACTGGTGTTCACCCCCGAGGCGTAGAAGTTCAGGTAGACCACCGCAAAGACCCCAACCACCCCCGCCAGCGCGGCGAGCGCCTTTGCAAACCGCGGCCGGGGCCGGCGCAGCAGCACAAAGAGCATGGTGACGGCAAAGCTGCAGGTCATGATTGCGGCGAGCGGCCCCTTGGCAAAGCAGAGCAGCACAAAGCCGCCCAAAAAGGCCGCGAGATACCGCCAGCTGACCGCAAACCCGCAGCGCGCCATCACGGTGAAGAGGGCGAGGAAGATGCTGGCAAAGATCAGCGCCGTCGCCTGCCCGTTGATGTTGGTGACAAGATAGAGCAGATTGTAGTTGTAAAACAGCCCCCGGCCGTTGGTCAGCGCCGCGAAGGTGCTCGCGCAGCTGAAGAGGAACAGCCCGAACACAAACGCGTCGGTCTTGTCCCCGTCCCCGTTATAAAAGCAGCTGCCGGCCAGCCGCAGCGCCGCCACCAGCGCAATCAGCACCGGCGGCCCGATGTAGAACGCGACGATGTCCCACGCCGCAAGGCCGCTGACCAGCGAGAGGATGCCCTCGGTCATCTCGGTGAGATAGTGGTAGGTCAGCCGCACCTCGGAAAAGCGGATGTCCTGCGGCGGGAAGGCGATCTTGAAGGAGTTCGCGTTGCCGATGTTCCACATGATATCCTGATTCGGCAGCAGCCCGCCCGCCACCGAGGGATGGGCGGTCTTGACCGAGACCGAAAAGGCGTACAGCAGCACAAGGCCCGCCACCAGCGCGGCATAGAGCAAAAAATGCCCGTCCCGCAGCGCCGCGCGCACCTTTGACGCAGTCTGACGCGGCTGCCAGCAGCCCAGCAGCCAGACCGCCGAGAGCAGCGGCGGCAGCAGCCGCAGCACCCACACAAAGCCCAGCCGCATACAAAAGCAGTAGAGCACGCAGAGGAACCCGGTCCCCAGCAGCACCGCCAGCGGCAGCGCGCTGCCCGCCGGCAGCCTGCCGCGCAGGCCGAAAAGGCGGGTCAGCAGCAGGCCGGGCAGCACCAGATAGCCCAGCAGGCAAAGCCAGAACCAGAACATCCCCATCAGCGAGCCGCCGCTCAGCCGCACCAGCAGCAGATAGCCCAGCAGGCAGAGGGCGATCAGCGCCCCCTTGGTCCGCTGCAGCCCGCAGCGGGCCGTTTGCAGCAGTTTTGCCATTGCAGCCTCCTCCTCTTCGCGCCGCCCTCCCGCGGATAAAAAGCGCCGCGGCGTCCAAACCGGACCCTGCCGCGGCCGCTCTATTGGTTTCTGTCTGACGGCACCTCCCTCTGCGGAAGGGCGCGTCCTTACTTTTTGAACACGCGGTTGAGGAGCGCGATTGACAGGCTGATGATTCCCATCACGATAAAGATCCCGCACATCCCAAACAGCATGGTGTTGAGAGACTGTGACACCGCACCAATCATCGTATTCCTCCTTTACCGCGCAATCAGGTTGAGGATCAGGCCGCCGGCGATAACCGAGGCGATCTGACCGCCGACGTTGACGCCGGCCGCCTGCATCAGAATGAAGTTGTTGGGGTCCTCTTTGATGGCCATCTTCGCGACCACCCGGCTGCTCATCGGGAACGCCGAGAACCCGCAGGCGCCGATCAACGGGTTGACCTTCTTCCTGCTGAAGAGGTGGAGCAGTTTCGCGAACATCACCCCGCCGATGGTGTCGAAGATAAAGGCGACAAGGCCCAGCGCGAGGATCATCAGCGTCTCAAAGGTGAGGAAGAGCTCGGCCTGCATCTTGACCGCGACGGTGATGCCCAGCAGCAGGGTGATGAGGTTTGCAAGGATATTCTGCGCCGCCTCGGACAGGCTGCCCAGCACCCCGCACTCCCGCAGCAGGTTGCCGAACATCAAAAAGCCCACCAGCGCCACGCTGCGCGGCGCGACCAGACCGGCAATCACGCTGACCACAATCGGGAAGAGGATCCGCACCGTGCGGCTGGTCTGTCTGGCCTCGTAGGGCATCCGGATCATCCGCTCCTTCTTGGTGGTGACCAGCCGGATAAACGGCGGCTGGATGATCGGCACCAGCGCCATATAGCTGTACGCGGCGACGATGATCGCGCCGATGTACCGGGTGCCGTAGTAGTT
>CALXBJ010000151.1 GCA_944386515.1 uncultured Pygmaiobacter sp. | reverse complement strand
CAATGATACCCACAGCCGGGTGATGCGGATTCTCGCCCAGAAAACCGGCTGCTGTGTCATCGGTGTCAACTATCTCCTCGCTCCCGAGGCCCGCTGGCCCAGCCAGCTGCTCGAGACGGTCGAGGTTGTGCGGTATTTCCACCTGCACGCGGCCGAGTGGGGCCTCGACGGCAGCGACATCTCGATGGCCGGCGACTCCGGCGGGGCGACCTTGATCTTTGCCGCAATGCTCTATCTGCGGGACGAGTACAAGGAGGGCAAGGACTATCTGACCAGCCTGCTGCTCTATTATGGGATGGACGGGATGCGGGACGGCGTCTCCGGCCGGATGTGGGGCAACGATGTCGACGAGATCATCATGGACGGCGCGGGCGCCTATGACCCGGGCTATATCGACGAGAAGGATATCAAGAGCCCCTATTATGACACCACGATGAACGCGGATCTGACCTATGACATCCCGCCCTGCTTTATCTGCTGCGGCGAGTGCGACCCCCTGCTGGACAACTCCACCACCCTGTACGAGATGATCAGTGACAAGGGATTCACCTGTGAGTACAAGGTCTACCCCGGCATCATGCACGCCTTCCTGCACTACAGCCGGATGCTGGACATGGCCTATGACGCGATGCAGGACGGCGCCGACTTCATGGCCCGCGCCCGCTATATCAAGCAGGGCAAGTAATCTCCCCTTCACCCGGCAACACTGCCGCCAAAGACGAAAGGAGCGCGCGAGATGCTCAAGAACAAGTATGACTTTATGCAGAAGATCTCCCCGCAGATGCGGGCCGTCGCCGAGCGGGTGCGGGCTTGGAACGCCGCCCATCGCGAGCGGGTCAACGACTATGTGACCGACTACATTGAAGAGCGCAAGTTCTGGAATGAGGGCGGTCCCCAGATGGTTCGCACCGAGGAGCTTGACATCCCCGGCGGGCCCCACGGCAAGGTCAATGTTCGGCTGCATTATCCCACCGACAAAAAGGATCTGCCGATCCTCGTCTACACCCATGGCGGCGGCTACACCGTGGGCAACAACGACACCCACAGCCGTGTGATGCGGATCCTCGCTGAAAAGACCGGCTGCTGCGTCATTGGCGTCAACTACATCCTTGCTCCGGCCTCCCGGTTCCCCAACCCGATCCTCGAGACGGTGACCACCGTGCGGTATTTCCATGAGCACTGTGCCGAGTGGGGCCTTGACGGCAATGACATCTCGCTCGCGGGCGACTCCGCCGGCGCGACCATCAGCTTCGCCGCGATGCTCTATCTGCGGGATGAGTTCAAGGAGGGCAAGGACTATCTGACCAGCCTGCTGCTCTACTATGGCGGCTACAATATGCGGGAGGGGGTCTCCGCCCGGATGTGGGGCAACGACGTCGATGAGATCGTCATGGACCTCGCCCCCGCCTACAATGCCGGCTATATCAGCGCGGATCAGCTCAAAAGCCCCTATTACGACATGACGATGAACGCCGACCTGACCTATGACATCCCGCCCTGCTTTATCTGCAGCGGTGAGTGCGACCCCCTGCTGGACGGCAGCCGGGTGCTGTATGAGATGCTCAACGACAAGGGCTTCACCTGTGAGCTGAAGCTCTATCCCGGCATCATGCACGCCTTCCTGCATTACAGCCGGATGCTGGACGCCTCCTATGACGCGATGCAGGCAGGCGCCGACTTTATGGCCCGCGCCCGGAACATCAAGGAAGGGAAGTGATCGGATGCGGCTTTTTGCCGAAGCTGCCGTCGATCATGTGATCCTTTACGGCGAATCCGTCCAGCCGCTCAACGAGGCGCTGGGACGTCTGGGGTTCCACAGCCCGGACGGCAAATTCTATATGTTCAGCCGGGATTATCTGGAGTGCCTCACCCCCGGTGCGGGGGTTATGGCTAAACTGGGCCGCAGCTGCGATTTCTTCCCCGGGCCGTCGGGCCTGCACTCGGTGATCTTCTGGTCCGATGACGCGGACGCAAGCTACCGCGCGCTGACCGAAGCCGGCTACCGCATGGCGGTCCCGGTACTAGAGACCACCCGCGCGGTGGACGCAGGGGGCCGCAAGGGCACCGCCGTTTTCCGGGCGAGCATCTTTGACGAACCGCTCTTCCCGTTGGGCGAGAGTATGTTTGTCCAGCATACCACCCCGGAACTGGTCTATATCCCCGGCGAGGACCTGCACCCCAATGGGGTCGACGCGATTGAGGAGCTGTACCTGTGTATCCCGGATGCCGCAAAGGCGGAGGAAACCCGCGCGCTGCTGCAGCGCACAGCGGACCTCATCCGCGGTGACCACCCGCAGCATCACTGCATCAACCGGCTCTCCATCTCGGATGACTGGAAGCCGGAGTTCGGAGTCTCTGCAGACCCGGCACGCAGCTGTGTGTGCGGAATCCGGTTCTCCTGCCGCGACTTTGAAAAGACCCGTGCCGCACTTGCCGGCTGCGGGTATCCGGTATGGGAAAAGGACGGCGGTCTGGTCGCCGACCTCTCGCAGGAGCTGAACCTGTTCTTCTATTTCCATCCGTAAAAACCTCGGGCAGGGCGCGGCTTGGCCGTGCCCTGCCCTTTCTCTTTTTTCGGCGCCCTACAAAAAAACCGCTTTCCCAAAAGCGGCTAAGGAGGTTTTTTGATGAATCTGCTTCCCGGAATGGCAGAGCTTCTGCCGCAGGTCTCCGCTTGGCGCAGAGATCTCCACACCCATCCCGAGCTGGGCTTTCAGGAGACACGGACCAGTGCGCTGGTATGCCGTGAATTGGAGTCCATGGGGCTTGAACTGATGACCGATTTCTGCGAGGCGAAAACTGCGGTAATCGGGCTGCTGCGCACCGGTCGCGAGGGCCCGGTGGTCGCACTGCGGGCGGATATGGATGCGCTGCCGATGCAGGATGAGAAGGAGGTTTCCTACCGCTCTCAGAATCCCGGCGTCTGCCACGCCTGCGGGCATGACGCCCACACCGCCGCGCTGCTCGGGGTCGCGCGCTGGTTTTCCGAGCACCGCGAGGGTCTGCGGGGCACCCTGAAATTTGTTTTCCAGCCCGCGGAAGAGGGGCCTGCGCCCGGAGGCGCAAAGCTGATTGTGGAGAGCGGCGCACTGGATGACGTCGACTATATGGTGGGCGCCCATCAGGCCAGCGCCGCCGGGGCGGGTTATATTATGACCAAATCCGGCGTGGCCGCCGCCAGCGGCGACTTTTTTGACATCTATCTCTCGGGCAAGGGCACGCACGGGGCCAGCCCGGATTGGGGCAATGACCTGATTGTAACCGCTTCCCAGCTGGTCGGCGCATTGCAGACCATTGTCAGCCGTCGTCTGGACCCGCTGCAGCCGGCGGTGGTCTCGGTCTGTTCGCTGCAGGCAGGCGAGCCGGGCGCCAAAAATGTGCTGCCCGCCAAGGCCCGCCTGTCCGGGACGGTGCGCGCCTTCGACGAGGGGGTGCGGGACAAGATCTTTGCACTGATGGAGCAGATGGTCCAAAACACCTGCGCGCTGAACGGCTGCACCGGCGTGCTGGACCGCCAGCCGATGTTCCCCAGCCTCTCCAATGACCCCAAGATCACCGCTCTGGTCTCCGCTGCGGCGGCCGAGGTCGTCGGTCAGGACCATCTGCTGCTCATCGACCAACCCAGCACCGGCAGCGAGGACTTTGCCTGGTACACCCAGAAGATTCCAAGTTGCTTTTATATGTTCGGCGCCGCGCCGACCGAGGGGCCGGTCTACGGCGGCCACCATCCCAAATTTGATCTCGACGAGGGCGCGCTGCCAGTGACCATGTCGGTCATGGCCCGCGCCGCGATGACGCTGCTGGAGCAGCCGGTGCGAAAAAAGGAGATGCGCTGACCTCTCCCCTTCCCGAAGCACCGGCCGGACAACATAAAAAGGCACGCCGTAACACAAGGTTCGGCGTGCCTTTTTGTGCTGCCTGTCAGTCGTTCAACAGATCCAGATACAGATGGACAACCTTGTAAAAGGCGTCCAGCTCCTCCTGTGTGCAGTGTTCGCGCAGCGTTCTGCGGGTCTCAACGATCTCCCAATTGTCGTAGATCTTGTGCAGGGTGCTCAGCTCCCGCCCCTTTTGGGTGGGATAGAGCCGCATGACTCTGGCATTTTCCGGGTCCTTTTCGCGTCGGATATACCCGCGCTTTTCCAGCGAGCCGATATTGACCGAAACGGTACCTTTGGTCCGCTTCCACCGCCTTGCGACCTCGCTGACCGAAATCCCGGGGCTGTCCTCGATCATCGCCAGGGTGTGGACCTCCACCATCCGGATCTCGTCCCCATTGCCGTAGTCCCGCGCCTGATAGATATACTTGTTGTACCGCATCACGAACTCATACAGCTCGACGGCGGACCCGTTCAGCCGGCTGTACTCCGCATCGATTTTCTTTTTTTCCTTCTCGGTGATTCGGATTCCGCGGCCATCCGGCCCACCGGGCAGGCAGAGTGCTCCTTTTGCTTTTCCCATCGCTTTTCATTCCTTGTCTCTCACTTGAGCTGCTGTGCGATCCGCAGGAGCTCCCCCTTTGCATCCTTGCGGGGCGGCGGGACAAAATCGTCGTCCAAAAAGGCCAGTGCATAGCCCGCGATGCACCCCGTCCCGCGATAGAGTGCCGCGCTGTTCAGATCAAACTGCGGTGAGTGATGGGGCGCGCCAAAGCCGGCACCATCCGCGATGCCCAGCATCCCAAGCACACCGCTGTACAAACTGTTGTAGATCGAAAGGCTCTCGGATGCCATCCAAGGCGCCGTCTGCCGCACAAACTGCGGCCCGTACAGCGCCGCGGCGGTCTTTTCCGCCAGCGCCGCACAGGCGGGGTCGTTCCAAACCCCGGGAATTGCACCGGAAAGGCGGTTATACTGCGCAGTGCAGCCATAGACCTTACAGGCGCTCTCCACAATCTGCTGCACTGCCTCCCGGAAGGGAAGCCCGCACCGCTCGGCATCCAAAAAGCGCGCGGTGCCGGCAAACCGAAGGCTGTCCGGGATGACGTTGGAGCTCGCCCCCGCCTGCACCAGACCCACCGCGTAGGTCAAGCAGTCGTTGGGGTCGGTGCGGCGCATCCGGAAGGAGGCCAGATCCTGATAGATTGAGACAAAACAGTCGATCGGATTTCGGCAGTAGTCCGGCCGTGAGGCATGGCCTCCCGCCCCCTGCAGGGTGACGTCGTAACTGACCGCGCCGCTCATCCGCCAGCCCGGCTGCAGCGAGATGCTGCCCTCCGGCAGATCTGCGTAGACGTGCAGCGCAAAGCATCCGTCGATCCCGTCATACCGCTCGGTCAATGCGCGCAGCAGCGGGAAAACCCCGTATCCGGTTTCCTCTCCCCGCTCAAAGACGGCGATGATTTCACCGCTCCACTCCTGCCGCCTTGCAGCCAACAGCTTCAGCGCACCCAGCAGCATCGCGGTGTGCGCGTCATGCCCGCAGGCATGGGAGACCCCTTTGACCCCGCTGCAGACCGCTTTGGCCCCTGCGAGATTGGATGCGCTTTCCTCCACCGGCAGTGCATCGGTATCCGCGCGCAGCAGCAGCCGCCGGCTGCCCGGACGGCCCGTCAGGGTCGCCACGAGGCCGCCGCGTTCCACCTCAAAATAAGGGATCCCCATCTGCCGCAGCTGCCGGCCGACAAACGCGAGGGTATTATCCTCCTCGCCGCTCAGCTCCGGGGCCGCGTGAAGCATATCTCTCCAGCCGGCGATTTCGCTGGCCATTTTCAGGCTCTCTTCCGCCAATCGGTTAAACTCCTGCTGCAAATCAGCCATTTTGCTCTCCTCTTGCCCCGCTCACCGTTGCGGGAATCTTTTTTACAGTTTCTCCATTGCGGTCTTGAACCGCTCCAGCGCCTTCTCGAGGGTGGCGCGGGTGCAGGCGAGATTGATCCGCTCAAACCCGTCTCCGGCCTCGCCGAAGATATAGCCGTCGTCAAAGTAGAGGTGCGCCTCTTCCCGCAGATACTTGGCCAGCTGCTCGCCGGGCAGCCCAAAGCAGCTGCAGTCAAACCAGGCAAGATAGGTGCCCTCCATGTCGGCAACCCACACCTTGGGGAAGTTCTTCGCCATGAAGTCCTTGAAATAGCAGTAGTTGCCCCAGATGTGCTCGACCAGCTGGTCAACCCACTCGGCGCACTTGGTATAGCCGGTCTCGAGCGCCCGAATGCCGAAAATGCTGTAGGTATAGCAGCCCGAGACATTGACCTCCGCGTCAAACGCACGGCGCAGCTCCTCATTGGGGATGATGGCGTTGCCGACACAGAGCGCCGCCAGCGAGAAGGTCTTGCTCGCCGCCGAGCAGACGATACAGTGGTCGGCATACTCCTTGCCGAGGGTAGCGTAGACGATGTGCTTGTGGCCCGGCATGATCAGGTCAAAATGGATCTCGTCGCTGACGACCAGAACATTGTTTTTCAGGCAGATATCACCCATCCGGCGCAGCTCCTCCTCGGTCCAGACGCGGCCGACCGGGTTGTGCGGGCTGCATAGCAGGAAGATCTTTGCCTGCTTTACCTTCTGCTCGAAGTCCTCGAAATCGATCTCATAGCGGCCGTTTACCAGACGCAGCGGGCTCTCGATAACCTCGCGCCCATTGAGACGGATTGCGCGGTAGAACGGATAGTAGACCGGGGTGACAATCAGCACCCCGTCTCCCGGCTGGGAGAAGGCGCGCACCGCGGCATACAGCCCCTGCACTACGCCGTTGAGCTGGACGATCCAGGACGGGTCGATCTCCCAATCGTGCCGGGTGCTCATCCAGTGGCGCATCGCCTCGCCGTACCGCTCACCCCACCAGGTATAGCCCCACATCCCGAACTCCGCGGTCTTCTTCAGCTCTTCAATGATCTCCGGCGGGCTGAGCAGCTCCATGTCCGCAACCGAAAGGGGTACGACGTCCTCCGGCTGGCTGCCCATCTCGTCCCATTTCATGGCTTCCATCCCAAAGCGGGGACGGGAGGTCTCAAAATCGTACTTCATCGCAGCATCCCTATCCTTTCTGTATTGGCCGCCCTCACGGGCGGGTGAACCCGCCGCACGCCCGGTTTTGCCGGCGCGGGCCGCGGGAAAGTTTGGCAACCAAATCATTCTTTAGTTTAAGGATAGCAGTCCCGCGGCGGCTTGTCAACGATATCACAAAGTCCGCGCAAGTTTCAGCATTCCGCCAAAAATCCGCCTGTTTTTTTGACGTCTCAAACAGCCGTATCGACCGAAAAGCCCTGTTTTCACGCCGGTGCCGCCGCGTGCGGGCGAACGTTCGCCGCAGCCGCATCCCTACCGGCGCAAATCCACCGGCCGGGCTTTGGCGCCGCGCAGCGCGGCCCTTTGCGCTTTGGGTAGGATTTTTCCAAAAAGCCAACGGCGCTGCCCGGCGCAAAGGGTCAAAAGGCGGCCCCGAGGAAGATTTCCTCGGGGCCGCCTTGAGCCATTCCAACGCGGTGTATTTATGCCCTTAAGCGACATCTCAGCCGCTCACAGCGGGCCTTTGCGGAAGGTCTGCCGCAGGCGCCCTGCCACCGCACCCAAAGCCGGTTTAGTTGCGGGGATCCAGTCCGCACTCGTGCGCGAAGAAATGCGCGCCGCGCCGCAGCGCGTCCTCGGCGTCATCCATGACCTTGCTGTAATGGATAAAGGCGTGCAGCGCGCCCTTGTACTCGTGGTACTCGCAGTGGACGCCCTTGTCGGTCAGGATGTCATACAGCAGCTTATTGTCATCCCGCAGCGGGTCCAGCTCCGCCGCGACGATGAAGCAGGGCGGGATGCCCCAGGTCAGGTCGTTGACATAGATGTTGTAATAGGGGCAGTCGTTGGGGTCCTGGCCGCCCAGATACATATCGTTATAGAAGATCAGGTCGGACTCGGTCATGCCGTCCCAAGAACCGCCGTGACGGAAGCCGTCGGCGCAGTGGTTGCCGCCCAGACCGTAGCCGCCGTAGTAGAGGACCGCCGCCTTGATCTTGCTCATCTCAAAGCCCTGATCCCGCAGCGCGATGATGGTGCCCATCGACAGGTTGCCGCCGCCCGAGTCGCCCGAGAAGCCGATCTGGTCGGGGTTCAGGCCATACTCGGCCGCGTGCTCGCTGACATACTTGACCACCGCGACGCACTCCTCAATGGGCAGGGGGTACTTGGCCTCGGGGGACAGGCTGTAATCGATACCGACCACCGCGCAGCCGGAATAGGCCGCCAGCTTGCGCTGGGCAAGGCTGTGGGTGTCGTTGTCGCCGACCACCATGCCGCCGCCGTGGATGTAGAAGAGCACCGGCAGCACGCCGTCCGCCACCGGACGCAGCAGCCGGGCGCCGACCTCATGGTCGCCGCAGGGGACCTTCAGCTCAACCGTCTTGGCCATCTCGGGGCCGCCGCTGTTACACATCTTGCGCTCCTCGCGGTAGTTTGCGCGCATCTCCTCATAGGTACCTGCGCCGGTATCGAAGGCGTCCGCATACTCCGCCTGCATCTCCAGCACCCGCGCCTGCTGCCAGCTGACCCGGCTGGGGCCGTCCAGCTTGTTCTTGGGATTCATGCTGAACTTAAAATCTGCCATAATACCTCTTCCTTTCTGCTATAAAAACCCTTTTCGGCTGCCATATTTCCAAAAAGGGCCGTGCAACATGGAAATCAGCGGTCCTTGTACATCTCGCGGTAATAGTCGAGATAAGCCCCGCTGGTGACCCGGTCCATCCACTCGGTGTTGGCCAGATACCAGTCGATGGTCTTCTCGATGCCCACCTCAAAGGTGGTCTCGGGATACCAGCCCAGCTCATCCTTGATCTTCTGCGGGTCGATGCCATAGCGGCGGTCGTGGCCCTTGCGGTCCTCAACATACTTGATGAGGGTCTCATCGATGGTCGGGTCCAGCTTTTCGGACAGGGTGGAGATAATCTTCTTGACGATGAAGATGTTGGGCCGCTCGTTGTGGCCGCCCACATTGTAGACCTCGCCGTCGCGGCCGCCCTCGGCCACCATGTCGATCGCCTTGCAGTGATCCTCGACATACAGCCAGTCGCGCACGTTCATGCCGTCGCCATAGACCGGCAGCGACTTGTGGGTCTTGGCATTGTTGATCATCAGGGGGATCAGCTTTTCGGGGAACTGGTAGGGGCCGTAGTTGTTGGAGCAGCGGGTGATGTTGACCGGCAGGCCGTAGGTGTCGTGGAAGGCCATCACAAACAGGTCGGCACTGGTCTTGCTGGCGGAGTAGGGGCTGTGGGGGCACAGCGGGGTGGTCTCGGTGAAGTAGCCGGTCTCCCCCAGCGAGCCGTAGACCTCATCGGTCGAGACCTGCAAAAACTTTTTGCCCGCGGCAAAGCCGTCGCCCTCCGCCCAGGCGAGCTTGGCGCACTGCAGCAGATTGACGGTACCCTCAACGTTGGTCTTGACAAAGATCTCGGGGTTTTTGATGCTGCGGTCAACATGGCTCTCAGCGGCAAAGTTGATGACCAGATCAACGCCGTATTTCTCAAACAAACCGCTGACCAGCTCGCGGTCGCAGATGTCCCCCTGCACAAAGATATGCCGGGGATCTCCCTCAATCGACTTGAGGTTTTCAAGGTTGCCCGCATAGGTCAGCTTGTCCAGATTGATGATCCGAATGTCCTTGTGCTTTTTCAGCATATAGAGCACAAAGTTGGAACCGATAAAACCGGCGCCGCCGGTGACCAGATAGGTTTTCATGATTTTACTTCCTCCGCATTATAATGTTCAAAAAAGCAGGCGAGCGCCTCTTTCCAATCCCGCATCTCATCCCCGACGGTGCAGCGCAGCATCCGGTTATCCAGCGCCGACCACGCCGGACGGCGGGCCGCCTCCGGATGGGCGGCGGCATACTCCTCGCTGGTGCAGGGGGCTACCGTCGCCTCCACGCCGGCCAGCCGGATAATCTCACAGGCGAAGTCATACCAGCTGCAGATCCCGTTGCCGGTGCAGTGGTACAGGCCATATTCCTCCCCCACCGCCAGCTTGAGGATGTGGTGCCCCAGATCCACCGCATTGGTCGGGTTGCCAAGCTGGTCGTTTACCACCGTCAGCTTGCCGAATTTTTTGCCGGCATTGATCATGGTAAAGACAAAGTTTTTCCCGGTATAGCTGTACAGCCAGGCGGTGCGCAGGATAAAGCTGCGGGGACACAGCTGGCGGACATATTCCTCTCCCAACAGCTTGGTGCTGCCGTAGGCGGACACCGGGTCGGGCCGGGCGGCCTCATCCAGCGGGACCCCGCCGTTCGGCCGTCCGCTGAAGACATAGTCGGTTGAGACATGGACCAGCTTCGCGCCGCACTCCGCCGCGGCCATCGCGAGGTTTCGCGGGCCGAGCGCATTTACCCGGAACGCGGCGTCATGTTCCTTTTCACAGCCGTCAACATTGGTGAAGGCCGAGCAGTTGATCACGACATCCGGCTTTTCCTCCTCAAGGATTCTGCGCACCGCGGAAAGATCGGTGATGTCCAGAGTATCCAGATCGTGGCAGAAGACCTGTGCCCCCTGCAGCTGCGCCGGCAGCGGGCCCAGCTCGCTTTTGCCGGCGGCAAGCATCCGCTGCAGCTCGGTCCCGAGCTGCCCCTTTGAGCCGCTGATAAGAATTTTCATCTGTGCTTTTTCCTCTTTCTTTATTTAGTAGAGAATCGTGCCCTCGGCGACCCGCTTGAGATGTTCGCCATAGGGGGATTTGCCGTACCGCGCCGCCGACTCCAGCAGCTTCTCGCGGGTGATCCAACCGTTCTTGTAGGCGATCTCCTCCGGCGCGGAGATCTTGATCCCCTGCCGCATCTCGATCATCCGAACAAAGTCCGCCGCCTCGACCAGGCTGTCCCTCGTGCCGGCGTCCAGCCAGGCAAAGCCGCGCCCAAGCCGCTGCAGGTCCAGACTGCCGTCCTTGAGATACAGGTCGTTGAGGCTGGTGATCTCCAGCTCACCGCGGGCAGAGGGCCGCACCTTCTTTGCCAGCTCAACCACCCGCCGGTCATAGAAATACAGCCCGGTAATCGCATAGTTGGACTTGGGGTGCGCGGGCTTTTCCTCCACCGACAGCACCCTGCCGTTCTCGTCGAACTCGGCGATGCCGAACCGCTCCGGGTCGTTGACATAGTAGCCGAAGATGGTCGCACGGCCATTTTCTGCATTTTCAACCGCGCCGCGCAGCAGCTTGCCGAAGCCGTTGCCGTAGAAGATGTTATCCCCCAGCACCATCGCGCAGCAGTCGTCCCCGATAAACTCCTCGCCCAGCAGGAAGGCCTGCGCCAGTCCGTCGGGGGAGGGCTGCACCTTGTAGGAGAGGGAGAGGCCGAAATCCGCGCCGTCTCCCAGCAGATGCTCAAACCGAGGGGTATCCTCCGGGGTGGAGATGATGAGGATCTCCCGGATGCCTGCCAGCATCAGGGTAGACAGCGGGTAATAGATCATCGGCTTATCGTAAACCGGAAGCAGCTGCTTGCTGGTCACCATAGTCAGCGGATACAGGCGGGTGCCCGCACCGCCGGCGAGAACAATACCTTTCATAAAAAACGCTCCTTTATCTCTGTTTTTGTTTTTTCAAATCAGTTCTATTTTTTTCCGAAACGCCTAACTTTCATCCTCTTTGCCGGGCGAAAATCCCCAGCGCAGTCCCCACTTTCTAAAATAGATCCCCATTGACCAAAGCTGCCGCAAAAAGCTGGACAGTTTTTTGGAGGGGCTGCGGTGCCACGCATGGATCACCTGCGCACCGGGCCAATAGACCACCTTGCCCTCCGCCATTACCTTGCGGGTGAGGTCGGCATCCTCGACATACATAAAATACCGGCGGTCAAACCCGCCGACCCGGCGCAGCACCGAGGTGCGGATGACAAAAAAGCAGCCGGTGCAAAAACCGATTTCCTGCTCCTGCGCAAGGTCCTCATCCCGCATCAGATAGTGGTCCTCGTATCTTTTCAAAAAGCGCAGCGGCAGCTGGCGGGCCAGCAGTGCCATAACCGTCGGCCGGCGGCGCGGGACATACTGTTCCCGCCCGTCGGGGAAAAACAGCCGCGGCGTGACCATTGCAACCTCTGGGTGGCGGTCCAGATAGCCGCACAGGGCGCTGACGGCATCGGTCTGCAGCAGGATATCCGGATTTGCGACAACATGATACACGCTGTCCAGCTCATCGAGCACCGCATTGTGCCCGCCGCCAAACCCCAAATTCTTTTCAAGGCAGCGCAATTTGACCCCCGGCATTGAGCCGAAAGTCTCGATCAGCTTTTTTCCCGTGCCGTCGGGGGAGGCATTATCCACCAGATAGAGGGTCAAATCCACCCCCTTGGTGCAGCACAACAGCGATTTAGCCGCAGCCGCGACCTCCTCATACCCGCCATAGGCGACGATGCTGGCAGTGACCTTTTGTCTTTGCATCCGTTTCCATCCATGCAAAACCGCACCGGGCGCAAATACCGTGGGCGCGGGTATTTTTTTCGCTTCTTTGCGATTTATTATACCATCTGTCCACGGCTGAATCAATCCATTTATCCCTCCCGTGCCGGGCCGCCGGTATTTTTTCAGGCGCGCCGTATTCGGGCCGCTTGTGTTTCCAGACCGGGTGTATTATCATGATAGTAACAGGGCCGGCGGCAGGCCGGCCAGATACGGGAGGGAAATCAGATGAACGAATACCTTGCAAACACCATCCGCCAGCGGATGGAGCGCACCGCAGAAGCGCTCAAGAAAAACCGGATGGAGGCCTATCTCGTCAAGGACCGCACCGAGGTCGTCCCCCTGATCCGCAGCCTGCTGCATCCCGGCGACACCGTCGCTGTCGGGGGCAGTGCCTCACTGGACGAGTGCGGCGTGCTCGACCTGCTGCGCTGCGGCGAGTATCAATTCTTGGACCGGTACGCCCCCGGCCTGACCGGTGAGGAGATCGCCGAGATTTACCGCAAGAGCTTTTTTGCAGACGCCTATCTGT
Source organism: uncultured Pygmaiobacter sp. (assembly GCA_944386515.1). Classification (GTDB taxonomy): domain Bacteria; phylum Bacillota; class Clostridia; order Oscillospirales; family Ruminococcaceae; genus Pygmaiobacter. The sequence goes on along the minus strand of CALXBJ010000151.1, from coordinate 22,972 downwards.
GCAGCAGCAATGCGGTGACCGAAAACGGCGAGCTGTATAACGTGGACGGCAACGGCAACCGGGTGGCCGCGATGACCTACGGCCCGTCCAGCGTCATCCTCGTTGTGGGGTCAAACAAGATTGTGCGGGATCTCAACGCGGCGGAGCAGCGGGTAAAGGAGATTGCGGCTCCGGCCAACTGCAAGCGGCTGGCCTGCAAGACCCCCTGCGCGGTGACCGGGAAATGCGCCGACTGCAGCGGTGACGGACGCATCTGCTGCACCGCGACAGTCCACCGCCAGCAGCGGGTCCCCGGACGGATCAAGGTCATTCTGGTCGAGGAATCGCTGGGCTACTGAGCCGCCGCGCATATCCTTGTGCGGCTGTGCCAAATCAGCGCAAAAAGAGCGGGGGCAGACGCCCCCGCTCTCTCTTTTTCACTAAACCCCCGCGCCGCCGTCTGCGGCCAAGTTAAAACCCGTCTCTCAACATGACAGGTGGGTGCCCCGCCTGCAGCTTTTTGCTCCCTTCTTCCTGCGATGCAGGGAGGTCTGCAGTCCACTGCCGGACAAAAGCTCCCGTTTAATTAACTTGTCGGATTATAAAAGGCTGCAACAAATCGAACGGTGCAGGGGGGTATCCGTCAAGACACCGGCCCGGGTTCCTCCCCCTCGATATCATAGAGCTCTTCCAGACGCTGCGCAAAGATGCCGCCCACCTCGTACAGCTCCTCATCGTCATCCACAATATCGAGGAATTCCTCCCCGTTTTCCTGACCGACCCGCATGATGATGAGGTCGGCGTCGTCTGCCAGCGCAGCCTCCGCCTCTTCCTCCGTCTCAACATAGGGCACCACCGCAAGATAGTGCTCACCGTCGTGGTCGATCGCGTCGATGACCTCAAACACGTGTTCCTGACCAGCCTCATCCTCCAGCGTGAGGATATCCGGGGTATATTCTTCCATCTTTTTCCGCCCTTTCCGGCGCAATTTTGCCGCCCCTGATACCGGGGCAAAACCCTTGTTCTAAATAAAAGCATAGCCCAAACAGGGATGGCTGTCAAGTACCCGCCGGCGGCGGTTTTCTGTTTTTTTGCCCTCCCCGCCCGCGCCGCCGCGCCGTTTTTCTCCGCACCGGTTTTGCCTCTTTTTCCGCCCGCAAAAACCGGTATTTCCTGTACAAATCCGGGGCAATATGTTAGAATGACCTCATAGGTCTTTTCATCCGCAGCACCGGCAGACACACCCTTTATTCTGCCCGGAGAAAGGGGGAATGATGCGGTTTTGAATCGCTTTTTAAAGATCCTCACCAGCCGCAGTCTGCTCTTCGCGCTGCTTGCTGCCGTCCAAATCGGCGGCTTTTTCTTTCTTGTGTGGCAGTTTAGCAATATCGGCCCCTACACCTATGCAATTATGATTATCCTCAGCGTACTGGTGCTGGTAGTTGTCTTTGAGAAGGATGATCTCAACCCCTCCTACAAGGTGATGTGGATCATCATCACGGTGGTGCTGCCCATCACCGGCGCGGTGATGTACCTTCTTTGGGGCGACCGCCGTCTGTCCCCCAAAACCGCACGGGTCTTTTCCCGGATCGAGCAGCAGTCCGCGCAGGCCATTGTCCCGCAGCCCGCGCTGTTCGACGTGCTCGAGCGAGCGGACACCACCCTCTCGCGACAGGCGGAATACCTTTACCGGAATGCGGCCGCCGCGCTCTACTGTGACACCGACTGCCGCTATTTCAGCAGCGGCGAGGCCTTCTTCGACTGTTTTTTAATCGAGCTGGAAAAGGCCAAGCGCTGTATCTTTATGGAGTATTTCATCATCCAGCCGGGCAAGATGTGGAACACCACCCTTGAGGTGCTGCGCCGCAAGGCCGCCGAGGGGGTCGATGTCCGGGTGATCTGGGACGGGTTTGGTAGCCTGTTCACCCTCCCGCAGGACTACGCCGCGACCCTGCGCGGGATGGGGATTCAGGCCGAGGTCTTCAATCCCATCCGGCTGACCTCCCACATCAGCCAGTACAACTTTCTCAACCACCGCGACCACCGCAAGATCTGCGTGATTGACGGGGAGGTCGGCTTCACCGGCGGGCTGAACTTTGCAGATGAATACATCAACGCCCGCCGCCGGTTCGGCTACTGGAAGGACACCGCCTTTATCCTTCGGGGACCGGCCGTCTATGCGCTGACGGTGACCTTCTTCAAGATGTGGACCTTTGTGCACGGCGGAATGCCCGACTACGCCGCCTATCTGCCCGAACACCGATATGCGACCGACAGCTTTGTGCAGCCCTTTTCCGACACCCCGCTGGACGCGGAAAACGTCTCTGCGTCCGCCTATCTGAACATCATCACCCGCGCGCAGCAGTATGTCTATATCACAACCCCCTATCTCGTCATCGACTACGAGATGCAGTCCGCGCTGTGTCTGGCCGCAAAGAGCGGGGTAGATGTGCGGATTGTGACCCCCGGCATCCCGGACAAGCCCTATGTCTACCTGTTGACCCAGAGCTATTACCCTCATCTGCTGGAATCCGGTGTGCGGATCTATGAGTATACACCGGGCTTTTTGCACGCGAAGATGTATGTCAGCGACGACAATGTCGCGATTGTGGGCAGCGCGAACATGGATTTCCGCAGCCTGTATCTGCATTTTGAAAACTGCTGTGCCTTTTACGGCGGCAGGATCATCGGCGATGTGCGCCGGGATATCGAGAGCTGCTTTGCCGTCGGCCGGGAGATCACCCTCGCCGATGTCAAGCGGACCCCCCTGCTGCGCCGGCTGCTGCAGATCATCTTCCGGTTCTTCGCGCCGCTGATGTGAGGCCCCTTCGGGATTGTACTGCATTGAGAGTAGCGGGATGCGCCGGGAACCTTAAAGGACGGATTGGGAAAGGAACATCTATGAAGAAGATTCTCGTGATTGACGGACAGGGGGGCGGCGTGGGCCGCGCACTGATTGAACAGCTGCGCGAAAAGCTGCCGGCAGCCCGGATCCATGCGGTCGGCACCAACGCGATGGCCACTGCCACAATGCTGCGGGCAGGCGCGACCACCGGAGCAACCGGGGAAAACGCGGTTATCGTCGCCTGCCGGCGGGCCAAGATCATCGTCGGTCCGCTGGGCATTGCCATCGCAAACAGCATGATGGGGGAATTCACCCCCGCAATGGCCGCCGCAGTGGCCGAGAGCGAGGCCGAGCGGGTGCTCATCCCGGTCAACCGCTGCGGCACCTATGTGGTCGGCGCAACCGGGCTCTCGCTTGGGCAGGCGGTAGAACAGGCCGCGGCACTGGTCGCGCAGCTTCTGGAGGAGCAGGCAGACTGACCGCCGCCTGCCGTTTTTCCCCGAGGAGATGCACGGGGATGCCCAAGGGCGGCTTTTCAAAAAGCGCAAAAACAGGGCGCGGCAGGCGCGGATTTCCGCCTGCTGCGCCCTGCTTTTTTACCGCTGCCGCGCGGTTTTCTCATCTGCCCGCCGCGCCCGCTGCCGGGCGCTCTTTCGCATCCCCGCCAGCACCGCCGCCAGCAGGACAGACGCAATCACAAGGTTGCCCCAGATATCCAGATAGGGCAGCAGCAACCCCCAGGCATCTCCCAGCGCCGCCCCGGCAAAGACCAGCACCGTATTCCAGATCAAGGAGCCTGCCGCCGTCAGCAGCAGAAAGGGCAGCGCCGCCATGCGCGCCATCCCGGCCGGGATCGAGATCAAGCTGCGCAGAATCGGCACCATCCGGCAGAGGAAGACCGTCTTTTTTTGATACTTTTCATAGGTGTCCAGACTGCGGGCCAGCTCCTGCGCATCGAACCCCAGCCAGCGCCCCCAGCGCTCTGCCAGCGCCAGCAGCCGGCTGCGGTCAAGCAGCATCCCCGCCCCGTAAAGCACCACCGCCCCCAGCAGGGAACCCAGCGTGGCGGCGAGGATCACCGACACGGCCGAGAGGCCCGAGCGGGTGGTCAGAAAGCCGCCGAAGGTGAGGATGACCTCACTGGGGATGGGCGGGAAGATATTCTCCAAAAAGATGAGAAGGAAGACGCCCGCCGCACCGTACTGTTCCATTGCGCCCAGAATAAACCCCTGCATCCCGCCACCCCGCTTTCCCCTCTATCCTATGCCGCCGCGCGGCGGGTCAGAACGACGGTGTTCCGGCGCCGCCTTCTCTTTTTGCCGCAAAGGGGCCGGCCATCCAAGACGGATGGCCGGCCCCTTTCTGAATAAGCCGCATTGCTGTGGACTTTTCCTTTTCGCCGTGTGGACTTTTCCCTCACTGCGCCGCGGGATCCTCCTTTTCGGCGGGGCCTTGCTGTGCCCTCTCCCGCTCTGCCAGCAGCAGGCCGCGGGCTGTGCGCGGGGAGAGCAGCCGCGAGACAAAGTTCCCCTGCGCGGTATCGCAGCCGGCGCAGCGCGCGATTTCCAGCTCCTGCGCCGTCTCAAGGCCGGACACCCTGACCCTGATGCCCAGCGCATGGTTGACCTGCGCCAACCCCATGAGCAGCTGCTTGCTCTTTGGCCGCTCCAGCAAATCGCGGGGAAGCACTGCCTCATCGCAGAAAGGCTGCTGCGGGAGGTCCGCCAGCACGCTGTGGATCCCCAGCTGCTCGGTGCAGATCTCAAACCCCTCGTCCCGCAGTCGCTGAAGGACGAGCAGCGCATACTCCCCGCCCCAATGGGCGCCGCTGCCGGGCATCTGCAGCCGCAGCATTCCGCGGTCTAAGCCGGCGCCGTCCACCGCCGCGGTCAGCAAATCGATGAAATTGGTCTGGGTCAGCTGCAGTTGGGAGACCCGCACGGTGATCGGCAGCGCAATCCCCTCCTTTTCCCAGCGGACCAGCAGCGCGCACACCTGCCGAATCAGATAGAGATCCAGCGTCAGCAAAAAGCCGCTGCGCTCAAAGATCGGCAAGAACTCCTCGCGGTCCACCTCGCCCAGAACCGAATTTTTCCAGCGCAGGTGCGCCTGCATCCCGCAGATCTCTCCGCCCTGCAGCGCGCGGATGGGGCGCAGCGCCATCTTGAACTCCCCCGCATTCAGCGCGCGCGCCGCCTGCCGCTCAATGCTCCGCCGCCGCTGGTCGGCGGCACCGATCTCGGCGGTGTAGTACAGGTAGCCTCCCAGCCCGCCCCTCTTTGCCCGCAGCCGGGCCAAGGAGGCCCTGCGGTACAGCTCGGTGACGGTGATCTGCTCCCCCGGCTGCAGATTGCAGAAACCGCAGGCCAGCCGCAGGTCGTAATGGCCCAGCAGGGCCCGTGCGGGCACCGCAAGCGCCTGTGAAAACTGCTTTGCGCGGTCCGCGGCAGTCTGCCCCTGCTGCTGGCGCAGCAGCAGCGCGAACTCGTCCCGGCGGACCCTGCAGGCGATCTCACCCGAGCGCAGCCGATCCCGGATCAGCGCGCCGATCCGCCCAAGAAGGCGGTCCGCGATCTTCTCTCCAAACAGCGAGCCAATCCTGCCGAACCGGACAACGTCAAGGCTGACCATCGTCCAGCCGCTCTCCTCCGACGAGCAGGCCTGTGCCACCTGCCGGCGGAAACGGGAAAATCCCGGCAGCCCGGTGATGGGATCCTGCCTGCTGCGGTATTCCTGCGCACGGGTGCGCAGCAGATAGCCGCCCACAATCCGGGTGATCTGCCTCAGGATTTCCTGCTCCTCGTCATTCCAGATGCGGGGGCCGGCACACTCGTCAAAGCCGATGCAGCCCCGATAGCTGCCGGCGTCCAACAGGCCGAACTGCAAAAAGGCGCGCACCCCGCCCCGGTCGAGCCGCAAAGGCATCCCCTGCGGCAGCGCCCCTGGCAGATGGGTGTCGTCGCAGCGGTAAAATCCCTTCTGGCGGCTGTTGTCCGCAACCTCTTTCTGGATCAAAAAGCGCTCCAGATACTCCCCCCGGCTGGCAACACCCTCGGCGCACCATTCATAGGTCAGGTGCACAATCCGGTTATCCTCCGGTTCCGCCTCATAGATATAGGCGCGGGAAACATGGAAATGCTGTCCTGCGGTGCGGAGCACCAGCTCAATAGCGCGGTCCGGATTCTCCCCCTCATACAGCATATTGAAGAAGAGGTAGAACATATTGTCGTTAAAGGAACCCGCCGCCGAGGGGGAGGGCGCCAAATCCGCCCCCTCCTTTACCGCCTCGCCCGGATCCGGGATCCCGTGCCGATAGACGACCATCTTTCCGCCGCCGGCCCGTTTGGCATCGGCCAGCGCGAGATCCGCCTGACGCATCAGCGCCGAAAAATCCTCCTCGCCGGGCGAAGCCAGCACCAGCCCCACGCTGGCGGTGACCTCCAGCTGCTGCTTTCCGTCCGCAAACTGCTGGCGCAGCTTCTCGCAAAAGTTCTTGCCCAGCGCGCGCGCCGCGCGCCGATTGGGGACTGTTTTTGCAACCACAAGGGTGATCGCGCCGGTGCGTGCCAGCACCGCCCCCTCGCCCGCGGCGGAGGCCAATTTGTCCGCCGCGCCGATCAGCACCGCCTCGCCGAAGAGGATCCCCAGCTGGTCGGTCACCTGCTGATAGTGGTCGATGTCCACCGCATACAGTGCGAGATAGCCGCTCTGCAGCTTTCGCAGCGCGGTCAGGATCCTCTCTCGCGCCGCCTCGCCGTTGAACAGGCCGGTGAGCGGGTCCCGCTCGTTGCGCTTGGCCATGAGCAGCGCCTCCCGCTTTTCCTCGTCAATATCGACGAGAAGGGCCACCGCCCGGCGGGGTTTTCCCTCCTGATCGTAGAGGGTCGCAATGGTGAGCCGGCACCAGCGATACACCCCGTATCCAGTGCGCATCCGCAGCTCGATGCTGCCGCCCGAGCCGCCCGAGAGAATGCTGCGGTGCAGCTGGCGAAATGCCGGGCGGTCATTGAGATAGATATTGTCCGCCGAGGGGATCCCCTCCTCGTCCACCTCCAGCAGCGGCTCTCCCATCATCAGCTCCCGCCAAAGGGTGGACTGGAACCCCGCCTCTCTCAGCGCGTGCTTTTCAATATCCCATTCATAGGCCTGCTGCGGCGCGGACTCCAGCAGTGCCCGGAATCCGTTATACCAGCCGACCATCTGTTCATAGCTGCGCATCCGCCCCTCCGACGTCGGTGCAGCAGCCACCCAGACCAGCTCCTTCTGGCGGCGGCCGGAACAGTTCATCCGAATCGGCTCTTCCCCGGGGGACGGCACAATCCTAACCGAAAAGCGCAGGGCGCCGCCGTCAGGCAGCGCACCGCGCATCCGCCGGTACAGTGCGGGCCAATCCTCCTCCAAGATGATCTCCCGCAGCGGCGTGCCGACCGGCGGCAGCCCCATCTGCTCGGCCAGACGCTCGTCCACAAACCGCAGCACCGGCTCCTGTGCCAGCTCGACACAGAGAAGCCCCCCAATCATTCCTCGCAGCGGATCTGTTTTGGCAGCACTCATCCCACTTGCCTCCCCACAAAAAAACCCTGACCGAAAAACCCGGTCAGGGACATTGTACCACAGTTTTTCCCGCCGTGCCTGCGCAAACGGCAAAAAACGAAAATTTCTTCTCAGCCCGCCTGCGGCGGGCCGATATCAGCCGCAGAACTCCTCGGTGAGCGCGCCGAGGATCTCAATCCCGCGAACGATATCCTTGTCGCTGGGGGTGGAGTAGTTCAGCCGGAAGCACTGGCTGGACGCGTCCTCATCGCAGAGGAATGCGTTGCCCGGCACCACCGCGACCTTGCGCGCCTGCGCCTGCTTGACGAACTCCAGCATATCCACCCCGTCGGGCAGCGTCGCCCACAGGAACATCCCGCCGGTGGGCCGGGTATAGCGCACCTTTTTGCTGAACCGGCGGTCCATCTCGCTCAGCATCAGGTTGCACTTGCGCTGATAGACCTTTCGGATGGCGGCGATATGCGCCTCGGTGTCGCTGCCGCGCAGCCACGCATCGCAGACCATCTGGCTCCAGGTATTGGTGTGGGTATCGCTGCACTGCTTGATGGTGACGATCTTCTCGACAACCTGCTTGTTCGCAATCATATACGCCAGCCGCATACCGGGCGCGAGGATCTTGGAAAAGCTGCCGCAGTAGATGACCATGCCGCGCTCGTCAAAGCTCTTGATCGGAGGGACGTACTCTCCCGCAAACCGCAACTCCCCATAGGGGTTGTCCTCCAGCACCGGCACATTGTATTTGACCGCCAGCTCATAGATGGCCCGCCGTTTTTCAAGGCTTGTTACAAGGCCGGTGGGGTTCTGGAAATTGGGGATGATGTAAAACAGCTTGGGGCGCGGGGTGGCGGCAAACGCCTCCTCCAGTTTTTCCAGATTGACCCCGTCCTCCTCCATCGGGACGCCGATCGTCTTTGCCCCGCTCGCCCGGAAGGAATTGAGCGCGCCGACAAAGCTGGGGTCCTCCGCGACGACGGTGTCCCCCTCGTTGCAGAACAGCCGGGCGACAAAATCCATCGCCTGCTGGCTGCCGGTCAGGATTGCAACGTCATCCTCCGGGCCGCTCATCCGCCCATAGCGGTTCGCGAACTGGAGCACCGACTCCCGCAGCGAGGCCACGCCCTCGGTGGTGGAGTAGAGCAGCATCTTTACCGGCTGCTCGGCGAGGAGCTGGTCCGAATAGCGGCGGATCTCCGGGATCGGGAAGCACTCGACCGCGGGGTTGCCGCCGGCGAAGGAGATCATCTGGGGATCGTTCATATTTTTGAGGATCTCCCGGATCGCCGAGGGGCGAAGCCCCTTCATTTTTTCTGAAAAATCATACATACGCTTTCCCCTCTCTTTTTTGTCTTTCTATTTCCGCGGGCCGGCCGAATGCGCGGCCCCGTCCGCCTATGCCTGCCCACCGCTTTTTGCCGGGTGGCGCGTATAGCTGTAATCCACCGTCACAACCGCGAAATGGTTGGGATCCTCCGCCCGCATCCGGCCGGCGATCTCCCTTTTCAGCTGGTCCGGCTTCATCCCAAACTCCGGCGGTATCACCACATCAAAGATCAGGTTGGTGTGGTCGTCGCCCTTGACCATCCTAAAATCATGGATGGTCAGCCGCGGGTCAATCCGCTGCACCGTCTCAAGTGCCATCTCCCGGTGGGCACTGATCTCCTCGTCATCGTCACTGATGGGGTCCAGATGGATCACCAGATGGATGCCGTCCTCCTCCAGCACCTGCCGCTCGATGTTGTCGATGATGTCATGGCTGTGCATCAGCTGCTGGGACGCGCTCATCTCGACATGGACGCTCGCGAACCGGCGCCCCGGGCCGTAGTCGTGCACCATCAGGTCGTGCATCCCCAAAACCCCGTCATAGCTCATAATCCGCCGGCTGAGCCCGTCAACCAGCTCCTCGCTGGGCGCCTCGCCGAGCAGCGGGTTCAGGGTCTCCCGCACCACCCCGACACCGCTCCACAGGATGAAGAGCGCCACCGCCATCGCGACCGGTCCGTCCAGCCCAAGGCCGGTCAGCCGGGCAGCCACCGCCGCAATCAGGACACCTGCCGTCGAGATCACATCGTTGCGGCTGTCCGCCCCCGTCGCCTCCAGTGCGGGCGAGCCAATCCGGCGGCCAATGGAGCGGTAAAACGCCGCCATCCACAGTTTGACCAGAATCGAGGTGGAGAGTACCGCCACCGACAGCAGGCTGAAGGTGACCGGCTCCGGATGCAGTGTGCGCTCAAACCCGGTGCGCAGCAGGTCCACCCCGATTGCCATAATCAGCACCGCCACCGACAGGCCGGAGAGATACTCGATTCGGGCATGGCCAAACGGATGCTCCGCATCCGCCGGCTTGCCGCCCAGCTTAAAGCCGAGCAGCGTAATCAGGCAGCTCGATGCGTCGGACAGGGTGTTGACCGCATCGGCCATAATGGAAACGCTTCCGAACAGCAGGCCCGCCAAAAATTTGCCCCCGCACAGCAGCAGGTTGCACAGCAGCCCCACGATCCCCGCAAGGGTGCCGAACCGCTCCCGCGCAGCGGCGGAGCGGGTATCCTGCGGATCGCGGATAAACCTGCGGATCAAAAACTCGGTCATCGAATTGTTTCCCCCATTTTTTCTGCCGTTTTGTCCCTCAAAAACGGCAGCTATTAAGGAAACATTATATCGTTTTGGCATCTAAAAAGCAATCTTTTTCAGCCTGTGCTCAGCGCTCTGCCATCTGCAGAAACTCCCGGATCACGCACAGCCCCACCCGTCCGCTCTTTTCGGGGTGGAACTGGCAGCCGGTGACACTGCCCCGCCGCGCCGCGGCGCAGATTCGCCGCCCGCCGTAGACCGTCTGGGCCAAAAGATCCCTCTTTTGTGCCGGTTTTGCCTCATAGCTGTGGACGAAATAGACCTCCTCCCCGGGGCGCACACCCTCCAGCAGGCTGCCGTCAAAGTCCGCCTCGCCCGCGGCGGGCAGCAGCGCATTCCAGCACACCTGCGGGACCCGCTGCGGGCGCCCCTCCGCGTCATGGTCCGGGATCCGGACCACCCTGCCGGGGATCAGTCCGAGGCCCTCCCACTGCCCAAACTCCTCGCTCTGGTCAAACAGCATCTGCATCCCAAGGCAGATGCCCAGCAGCGGCACGCCGTGGGCGGCGGCGTCCCGAATCGGCTCAATCAGCCCCAGGCGGCGCAGCCCTTCCATTCCGTCCCGGAACGCGCCCACACCCGGCAGCACCAGCGCCCGCGCACTGCGCACCTCATCCGGGCTGTCGACAAACCGCACCGCCGCCCCAAAATGCTCAAACGCCCTCTGGACGCTGAGCAGATTGGACAGCCCGTAGTCAATAATCGCGACCTCACTCATCTTCTCACCTTCACCCCCTGTGCCGCAAGCTGCTCCTTGAGCCCGGCAACCGTCGCGCGGCGGTAGTGCAACAGGCTGGAAACCGCTACCGCCCCCGCCCCGCTCTTTGCGGCGGCGGCGATGTCCTGCACGCTGCCGGCGCCTCCCGCCGCGATGACCGGCACCGGGACCTGCGCGGCCACCGCCTCAATCAGCTCGGTCTCCATGCCCCGGCCAAGGCCCTCTCGGTCAACGCTGGTCAGCAGGATCTCCCCCGCACCGAGCGCCACCCCTCGTTTGGCCCATTCCACCACATCCAGACCGGAGTGTTCCCGCCCGTTGTCGTAATAGGCCTCCCATCCGGCGGCATCCCGCCGCCGCTTTGCCTGAATCGAGAGCACCATGCACTGGCTGCCGTAGGCCTGCGCCACCCGGGTAATCAGCGTCGGGTCCTTGATTGCGGCGGTGTTGATGGCCACCTTGTCCGCCCCCTGCGCCAGCGCATCCCGCACATCCTCCAGCGTGCGCAGGCCGCCGCCCACCGTGATAGGGATAAAGACATCCTCGGTCGTGCGGCGGAGGATCGCCGACAGGTTGTTGCGGTTGTACAGGCTGGCGACGATATCGAGGTAGAGGATCTCGTCGATGCCGTCCTCATAGTACTCCTTTGCAAAGGCGTGAGGGTCTCCCAGCTTGCGCAGCCCCTCCAGCTGAATCCCCTTGACCAGATAATCGTTTTTGACCTCCAGCCGGGCGATCAGCCTGATCTTGTTCTCCATGGTCATGCTCCCCCTTTTCTTGGCGGCCGCCGTCACAGCGCGGCGGGCGGCGCGCCCCACCGGCATTCGGAGTCCCCTTCATAGGGGGTGTGGCGCAGCTTCCAGACCCCGTCCTGCCACATCCACAGATGGGGCGAGCGGAACCGGTCGGCCAGCTCCATAAAGTAATCCAGATCCATTTCCGGATGCTCAAAGCAGCGGCTCGCCTTGGGGAAGCTCTTTTCGTCAATCGAGAGATATGCAAAGATCTCCTTTGCAAACCGCGCGGGGAACTCGCCGTCGAATTTTTTGACCAGCGCGACTGCCTCCTCCCGGGTGATCTCCCCGTTGCGGATCTCCTGCGCGGCGTCATAGGTCGCCCGCCCGATGCCGTACTTGATATAGGTGGTGTAGTAGAAAAAGTCGTCGACCTTGTCGTCAATCGAGTTGTATTTAGAATAGGTGCCGACCGTGCGCTCCGGGCTGGGGCGGAACCCGCCGTGCTCCACCGAGTAGTAATAGGCGCCCTGCGGATGCCATTTGACATAGTAGCCGAGGTAATGCACCTGAATGTGGTTTTTCTCGATATCGCTGGTCTCGCTGGGCAGATAGATCGCAAGATCCGCCGGGTCGATGCCGAAATCCTCCTCCAGCTGCTGCAGCGAGACACCGCCGAGATAGATGTGATCCCGGTCGTTGGTCGCGAAGAAGTGCTCGTCCCGCAGCGCCGATTCGTTGTCTGCCAGCGGGTTGCCGAACTCCGCCTCGTTCTCCCCGTAAAACACCAGCGGGATCCCAAACTTTGCCGCCATCTTGGGGGCGAGCTGTTTCTGCCCGAGGATAAAGGGCTGGAACGGGTGGAACAGGTTCTCGGTCGCAAGCCGCGTCAGCAGCCGGTGGGTCAGGCCGTTCGGGGTGCACAGGTAGTTGTCAAAGCCGGCATGGATCCAGCTCTGGAAGTTGTCCCACCCCCAAGGGGTGTAGATGTGGGGCGCCCAGGTGACGGTGAGGGGGTGCATCCCGTATTTGTACTTGAGCAGATGTGCGGCGTAAAAGCTGTCCTTTCCGCCGCTGCCGGGCACCAGACAGTCATAGCCGCCGTCGGTGCGCCGATAGCGGTCGCAAAGCTCCTTCAGCTGGCGCTCGCGGTCCTGCCAGTCGATCTTGCCCTCTTTGTTCGCGCAGGCGATGCAGGCGTCACAGATTCCATCCTCCCGGATGTGCATACTCTTTTTGACGCTGTGAATCGTGTGCTCAAATTCGTAGCAGGAATTGGGCTTTTGGTTGCTCATGACGCAGCTGCGGCAAAAGCGCACCGCCCGGGGCAGCCCGTATTTTGCCTCAAGCTGCTCCTCGGGCAGGTCGGGCGCGAATTTGGCATAGTCGATCTCCTGATGCGCAGGATAGGGTACCATCTCAACAACCTCCTGTATGCGGCGCTCGAATGGCGCCTTTTAAAATCCGCAAAAAAAAGACGCGACCGGCAGGGAGGCTACTCCCTCGGTCAACGTCTTTGTTGATATGCGGAATTATAGCACAGCGCAATGCGAATTGCAATCCCCTTATGTCAGATTGGCGCGCAATGGGCGTACGAAAAAGCGGCGAAAAAGGTGCCTTTGTATAAGGATCTTGCCCAAATCCACCGCATTTGTGGTACAATGAGGGTAGCGACAAAAAAAGGAGGCCGGTACAGTGCAGGACAACGGCAAGATCATCGCGCTGCTGATTGACGCGGAGAACGTCTCCCCCAAATATATCAAGGCAATCCTCGACGAGGTGGCGGTCTACGGGACGCCTGCCTACAAACGAATCTACGGCGATTGGACCAACAACGATATGTCCAACTGGAAGCGGGTGCTGCTGGAGAACAATCTCACCCCCATCCAGCAATTCAGCTACACACAGGGCAAAAACGCCACCGACAGCGCGATGATTATCGACGCGATGGACATCCTCTATGCGGAGAATGTGGACGGCTTTTGTCTGGTCTCCTCCGACAGCGATTTCACCAAGCTGGCCTCCCGGCTGCGGGAGAGCCGGATGTTTGTGATCGGGATGGGGGAGACCAAAACCCCCACCGCCTTCAAGGCCGCCTGCGATACCTTCAAATACCTCGAGGTCCTTCTGGGCACCAAGACCGAGGAGGAGGCCGTCTCCCCCGCCCGCGGCGGCAAGCGGACGGCCGAAAAGGCCGCGGCGGAAAAATCCGCGAAGGAAAAGCCCGCTCAGGCGCCGGAAAAAGCCGAGAAGGCGGACCGGCCCGAAAAAGCCGACAGCAAGGCCGACCGGTCTGAAAAGGGCAAAAAGGCGCCGCGCGCCGCAGCGGAAAAGGACGCCCCTGCCGCCCGCACGCAGCCCGAGCCGCCCCTCCCGGTACAGGAGGATGAGCTGGAGACCGCCATCGCCCCGCTGTCCAAGATCATCTCGACCATCGAGAGCCTGATTGACCACGACTGCGATGAGGACGGCTGGATGCAGCTCAGCCAGATCGGGGTGATGCTGGGCCGAATCTATGCCGATTTCGACAGCCGCAACTACGGTTACTCCCGGCTGCACAAACTGATCGATGCGACCGGCCGCTTTGAGACCAAGTACGAACCGCTGCCCGCGGGCGGCAAGAACCTGATGGTCCGCAACCGCTGATTTTATCCCCGGATCTCACAAAAACAGAAGGAGGACGCCGCAGAGGCTGCAGAGGCGTCCTCCTCTTTTTTTGTTTTCAGCCGGCCAAAAGCGCCGTTTCGGTCAGAACCGATCCTTGGGCAGGCGGCGGAACGCCTCGCGGATCTTATCCTCACCGAGGGTCAGCGCCAGCCGGACATAGCCCTCGCCGCTGCCGCCAAAGACGTTGCCCGGAATTACCAGAATGTGATACCGGTCCAGCAGCTGGCTGGCAAATTCATGGCTGGTCAATCCGGTGCGCTTGATGTTGACGAAGAGGTAGATGCTGCCCTGCGGCGGCAGGACCGACAGGTAGCCGATCTTCCCGATCTCCTCGCAGGCAACCATCGTGCGGCGGCGGAACTCCTCGATGATCGCCGGCTGCACCTCACGGCGCAGCGACAGCGCCGCAATGCCCGCCGACTGGGAGATGCTCGGGGCGGAATAGACATTGCTCTCCCCCACCAGCGTGATGGCCTCGATGATCGCCGGCGGCGCGATCACATACCCCAGCCGCCAGCCGGTCATGCAGTAATCCTTGCTGAAGGAGCGCACGGTCACCGTCCGCTCCGCCATGCCGGGCAGGGTCCCGATGGGGATAAACGGCCCCGCATAGCTGAAGATGGTATAGATGTCGTCGGCAATCACCAGCAGGTCGTGCCGCTTTGCCACATCGGCAATCACCTCCAGCGCCTCCCGGTCAAAGCAGCAGCCGGTGGGGTTGTTGGGGGTGTTGAAGAGGATGGCCTTGGTCTTTTCGGTAATCAGCGGCTCAATCCGGTGAACGTTGACCTCGAAGTTCTCCTCCTCGCAGGTCGGCAGCGGCACCAATACCCCGCCGGCCATCTCAATCTGGTCCTTATAGGGGGAGAAATACGGCTCGGGCACAATGACCTCGTCCCCCTCGTCCAGCACCGCCTGCATTACAGCCCACATTCCCTGACAGGCGCTGGTCGTGACCGCAACCTCCTCATCCTTGACGGCGAAGCCGAACTCCTCCTGATAAAAATCCCGGATGGCCTGCCGCAGCCGCGGCATCCCGCGGGTGTCGGTATAGTGGGTGTTGCCCGCCATTGCCTCCTGAAATGCGGCCTCGATGATCCGATCATCGGTCTTGAGGTCCGGGTCCCCGATGCTGAAGTTGATCAGATCATCCAGCGCCGCGGGGCGCGGGCCAAGATCCCCCATCATCGTAGGGTGCCCGCAGGCATATTTTTTTGATACAAAGTTCTTCATTGTCTTCCTCCCCCTCGCACCGCCCCGCAGGGCCGGCGCAGCATACCCATAGATTCCATCACAGTATAGTTGAATATTTATACTTTGTCAATGAATAGTTATTCTAAAAAGGCGAGGTTTTACACCCCGCTCAGGGGGTGAAAAACCTCGCCTGTCTCCATTCTCAGCGCTGCCTGCGCTTGTCGATATACATCGCCTCATCGATCTTGCGGATAAAGGTGGTGGCGTCCTCCTTTTCCTCCTCAAAGATCTTATACCCCATCGAGAGGGACAACTGGTAGGGGCGCCCGCTGGTCTCATTGAACTCCCGCGCACGGGCGGTAATCCGGTCCGCCACCAGCTGGACCTCCCGCTCATCCCGCACCGACAGCAGGACCATAAACTCATCGCCGGCAAACCGGATCAGGATATCCTCTTTTCTGGTCGCCGCGCGCAGGATCTGCCCCACGTCGGCAATCGCCTGATCCCCCACAAGGTGGCCGCAGCTGTCATTGATCGACTTGAACTGGTCAATGTCCAGCATAATGCTGGCGCGGTATTTCCCCCGCTCCGTCCGCTGAAGCAGCTGCTCGATGTTCCGGTTGAGATACTGCCGGTTGAACAGCCCCGACAGCGGGTCAATATAAGCGCCCTCGTTCTGCAGCCCGCCCGAGAGGGCGATCATCGCGATTGCGACCGAGACCCAGATCAGCGAAAACCCCATCCAGATCAGCTGGATCAGGCTGCCGATCAAGACCGGCACCAGACAAATCGCCACCGGCAGCGCGATGTATTGATCCACATTCTTGCGCCAGTGGTAGACCAGCCACAGACTATACATCAGATAGAGATAGGTCGTGATGAAGGTCAAGATTGCCAACCCGGTACGGCTGTACACATTTTCCGGGGAAATCTCAAAAAACACCGGGAAAAAGAGGTTGAGAAATGCGCCGAAGGCAATCAGCAATGCCGGGATCCCGATAAACGGATAATACTTGCGCAGCCGGCGGACACTGCGGAACAGCCGGTAGTCGACGTAGACCGTCCAGATAAAAGCAAAAAAGATATTCGCTCCGAAAAGATAGGAGTTCAACAAAAGCGCCAACAGACGCGCGCCCGCGAACTGCTGTTTGTCCACCACAAAAGAAAGGGTTTCCACTAAGCACTGCAGCATCGTGATAAGCAGCATCGCGCGATAGAGCCGTTCGCTGATGATCTCCTCATGGACTCGGGTGCGAGTGGTTACCCACAGCATCAATACGACGGCAATCGCCACCGCATTTGTGCAGATAACTGCTTGCAGGTCCATTCGTCACCGTTCCCCCTTTTTGAATCTCTCAATTGGCCACTTCATATTTAAAGGCCGCCTGTACAAAAAAATACTCAAAAAGCGCATTCCGTAATATCCATCTTACTGAATCCGCCCGCAACTGTCAAGCATCCACAGCCATCCTTTGCCCCGCAAAAAAAGAGACCTCTGCCCCGCCGCGGTTTGACAAAAGTCCGAATTCGTACTATACTAAAGACAATAGAAAAAAAGGAGTTGTTATTTTGTCTCGGCAAATGATGCTGCGGCAGGCGCCGATCGCGCTGTGCGGCAGCGCGATTCTCGCATTCGGTCTTTATCATGTACATTCGTTCGCAGGGGTCACCGAGGGCGGGGTCCTCGGCGCGACCCTCCTGCTGCGCCACTGGTTCGGCATCAGCCCCTCGGTCTCCGGCCTTGTGATGGATCTTTGCTGCTACGCGCTGGGCTGGAAACTGCTGGGCAACCGGTTTTTGGTCACCTCCCTGATCGCGAGCGGCGGTTTCTCGCTGTTCTACCGGCTGTTTGAGCAGTTTGACCCCTTCTGGCCGCAGCTGGCCCAGCTGCCGCTTGCGGCGGCGGTTCTGGGGGCGCTCTTTGTCGGGTGCGGGGCGGGGCTGTGCGTGCGGGCCGGCGGCGCCGCCGGCGGGGACGATGCCCTCGCGATGAGCATCTCCCATCTGGCCCGGCTCCCAATCCAGCGCGCCTATCTGCTGACCGACATCGTCGTGCTCGCCCTTTCGTTGAGCTATATCCCGCCGCAGCGGATGGTCTATTCCCTGCTGACCGTGCTGCTGTCCGGCCAGATCATCGGCCTGATCCAGCGTCTCGGCCGGCCCGCCAACGCAGATTGAGCCATCGCGCCTCCATCCCCGAAAGATCGCTTTCCCCGGCGGTATTCGGCCGTGTTTGACATCCTCATACCGGACCGGTATACTGATTTTATCCCTGTTTTGTTTTTTGAAGGGGCCTTTGCAGGCAGGGAAACCGCGGCTCAAGCCGCCCGATTGAGGAGGGGCAAAAACCAGTTGGCAGTGGACATGAAAAAGCAGATCGCGCAGGCTGCGAAAAACCTTGTGACCCAAAAAGGCGCGCGGCGGCTGACGGTAAAGGACATCGTGGAGGAGTGCGGCATCACGCGGCAGGCATTCTACTATCACTTTGAGGACATCTCCGCGCTGTTCCGCTGGATGCTGGAGCGCGACGGAGAGCAGTTTGTCTCAGAGGCAAAAACGCTGGAAAATGATGAGGCGCGGCTTCGCTACCTCTTTGTTCTGGTGACCAACGCCCTTCCTTATATGAAGAAAGGGATGGAGGGCAGCTATCGGGATGAGCTGGAGCGAATCTTGACCGAACATCTGCTGCGCCTCTTTGAGCAGATGTGTGATGAACAGGGGCTGTATCCCAACTGTTCCCGCGCCGAGGTCAAGCTGATTCTCCGCTACCACTGTCAGGCCATCTTGGGGATCGTGCGCAGCTGGAGCGAGGCGGACACAAAAAATCTGGATCAGATTGTCCATATCTGCTATCAGCTGATGACCGAGGGCATCTCCCCGCAAAAGTAGGATAAGCAAGCGCAAAAAAACCGTGCAGACATCTGTCTGCACGGTTTTTTTATAAATCGTCAAAGCGCCCCCGCCCCAGCGGGTGCGCCGTCTTTTATCGGGCGGACGGCTCTTCCTTTTGCGCCTGCGCCATCGGGTTGCAGCACAGCAAAAGCACGACGGCAATCACCGCGCTGACGACATCCGCGGCAGCCTGTCCCATCAGCACGCCATTATAGCCGAAGAATTTCACACAGACAAGCAGCGCCGCGATCTGCGCGATAAAAAAGGTGTCCGCCAGATTGTAAATTAGGGTGATTACCAGCCCCAGCACCACCGGAAACGCCATCTTAAAATAGCCGGAATACAGGTGCTTTGTATCAAAAAGAGAATCCATATCCATTACCTCCACGGAGATATAGTATAGGGATTTCGGTTGCATTTTGTTTGTGCCATATGGCACAATAGAGCAAAAGAGGGGGGAATTATGAGGGAAATTCAGGACAGCGGCAAGCTGGAATCCTTCTGGCAGGAACAGCGGGTGCATTTCAGCCAAAGGCCGCCGGTAATCAAGCTGGTAGAATTCGAAAAGGGCGAGCCGCTGCACAGCCCGCTCTACTCGCTTTGCCAATTTTATATTATTGTAAATGGCCACGTCTCCATCTATACATTGAACGAGGGCGGCGAGATCCGGTACATCTCTCAGGTCGGCTGCGGGTCGCTGCTGGGCGATATGGAGTTCAGCGGCGCGGATAAACAAGCGCTGTATGCCGAGGCGGAGAGCGCCGTGCTCTGTCTTCTCCTCCCCTTTCGGGAAAATCAAAGCGCGCTGGAGCAGGACCCGGTTTTTCTTCGGTTCGTGCTGAGCCAGCTTGCAAAAAAGCTGTCCTTTTCCACCGTTCTGGACATCTCGGCGCAGACGCTGGAGGAGAAGCTGCTCTTCCTGCTGCGGAATCTCCAGCTTGACCATGAGATCTCCTCCGTAAACCACGCGCTGCAGCTGCTCCACTGCAGCCGGCGGCAGCTTCAGCGGGTATTGAAAAAGCTCTGCGATGAGGGCCTGCTGCGCAAAACGGGGCGCGGGCACTACCGGCTGAACGAGTGAGTGCCCAAAGCTGTTGGGCCGGCCAAAGCCGCCCCCCTTCCATCCCGATACAAAAAGGATCCGGCCACTGTGAGCGGTCGGATCCTTTTTTGCAGCAAAACCGTTCAGTTGACAAACAGGACATCGGGTTCGCGGTTCAGGCTGAACACACCGAGTGCTGAACCGCGGCAGGCCTCCTCGGTCAAGCGGACGGCGCACAGGCGGCTGTTTTCATAGGTTTTATAGTAATAGATCCTGTTTTCGGCATCGATACAGCAGGAATAGATGGTCTGATCGTTTTTTCCCTCCGGCGTAATGACCGTGCCGCGAACCATCGCCAATGCGTCGAGGATGTGGAAAAACTGCGCCGCGTTTTCGGCGCCGTCCTTTCCAAAAACGGCGTGCTCCTTTAAAAAGCAGGCCCGCACAAAGCGGGACATCGGGGACGCGTCGCCCGGCAGCCCGACCGCGCCCATTCCCTGCCCATAGGAATGCAGCGCAAGCTCAGGGGCGAAGGTGTTCTGCGGCTGTCGGGGCGAGAGGCCCTGATACAGGTTGAGCTGCATCATCTGGAACGGGAACGGCGGGTTGTTGGTGAGCACCCCCGCGGGATTTTGGTACAGATGCAGCCCGTCCGCCATCGGCTCCGCCGTGATCGAGCCGGTGGCATCCGCGATGTGCCAGTGCAGCGGCGCGAGAGGGTAGTTGGCGGAAAAGGGGATGGCGGTCAGCCGGACCCGCTCCAGCGCGAGCCGCGCCTGCTCGAGTGTGGCGCAGCCGCCGAGGATCATCGGGATCAGCTCATAGGGGGCAATGCAGTCTGCGCTGCCGGTATCATCCGGAAAATAACAGGCGTTCCCGGGGAAGTTCAGCCCCGCCATATACAGCCCCTTCTCGTTGACCGCCTCCGCGTAGAGTGGGGTGCCGTCGGCGACGGTTGCCATGCCGATCATCGCAAAGTGCTGCTCCATCGGGGCGCGGTGATGGAAATGGAAGGGATGCCGGCGCGGGGTAATAACGACCTGCTCGCCGAATGAGGTCTCAAGGTCGAGGTTGCGCCCATACAGTGCGGGGCGGGAAAATGAAATGCTGGTGCACATCTTGTTGGTCCCTCCTTAAAATATTTGCTTCCAATTACTATAATGCTCTTTTTTTGCCGGATAGCGACTGTTTTTGCTATAATTAAATAAAAAAGATACGCCGTGATACCCGCAGAGGCTCACAAAGAGCGCATCCGCCCGCGCATCGGCCGCTCGTTGCGGCAAATTCAAAAATTCCGAGGTGTACTATGAGCCAACCATTCCAAAACACCCACATACAGGTCCTGCTTCCAAAGGAAGATGGGCTTCGCTCCTTTCCGCTTGACACGGATACCCGCTTCAGCGACCTCTTCCGCACGCTGATTGCCCAGGGGCATTTTTCTGTTTTCGGAAGCAAAAATCAGGTATGGGTGCTGCTGTGCGGCAATCAAGACCTCGTCACCTGGAATGCCGCCGCCAACACATTTTTCGACCGCTTTCCCTTTGGCGAGCCGCCCATCGTCAGCGTCCCGCACTGGACGGGGCAAATGGTCCGCTTTGTATCCTATCCCGACCCAATGTCCCGGGCAAAATCCATCTATCTGTATTTCCGGGGATCTAAATTTTTTATGGGGCACGAGGGCTTCCTGCCGGAATACAAAAGCTATAAGGTCCCCCCCGCGCTGGAAACCCGCTGGCGGGCGGAATGCGGGGACTTTCTCTCTAAAAGATGAGCGCTGCGTCAGATGCAACGCCCGTGAAAAGAGGAACCCATCGTTAAAATTGACCCTTCCCTAGACAGCGCCCAGCTTAGAGAACTTTTTGTTTTGGAATAGGGTACAACCCTATGGTATAATAAAACCATCTCCTTGAAGACGTAATAGCCCCTAAGGAGCAGGCTAAATCGAAGGAGTGTTTACAACATGAAAAAATGCAAAATCACAGTTCTAAAACGCGAATTTTATCCGGAGCTGGCCAAGGAGTACATCCCTTTCCCCAATTTTGGCCCCTGTGAGATGATGAAGGAAGGGGATGTTTTTCTGACATCCGGGCCGTTTGGGAGCGAGTGTCCAAAGGGCTTTTGTGCTATGGCGTGGCAGGCGATTTGTCTGCAGGCAACGA
Organism: uncultured Pygmaiobacter sp.; assembly: GCA_944386515.1. Taxonomy (GTDB): domain Bacteria; phylum Bacillota; class Clostridia; order Oscillospirales; family Ruminococcaceae; genus Pygmaiobacter. The sequence goes on along the minus strand of CALXBJ010000151.1, from coordinate 1,560 downwards.
CCCTCGCCGGCGGCGGACTCGTGTTTGGCCATGATGCGGTCCATATTGCGTGCTGCAACGATGGGGTCCGCCCTGTCATCTTCAAGCTGGAAGCCTACGAGGATGATGAAGCGCCGGCTTTTTGACAGATGCCTTCCGGCGATGTAAGCAGCATCTGGTGACGAAGTAAAGGGCAACAGTTGCAGAGGTCGGATTTTTCCCAAAGCCGCGGCCCAAGCCCTATCTCCAGACAGCAAAAAGCAGCCGTTCGGCTGCTTTTTTATTGATGTATCGTTTTCCAAAAAGAGATCCGGGGGAGTCTCGTGGAAACGATAGCGCATTTTTGATTCTGGAGCGGTCTTTAGGATGCGCTTGTCCTATCAAGTTCATCTTTTCGATTTGCCACCGCCTGCAAACAGATTGACAAGAAAATGGCCCCAAAAACCGCATAGCTTGCCGCCGTCATGCCGGCCTTACCAAACAGGAACAGCGGAACAATCGACAGTAAAAGCGCAATGCCGCTGCAAATAAACACCGTTTTCCTCAATCTCGCGGTTTTGTCAAACCGGAACACCGCAATTACCCCGAGAAAGAGTGTGGCAATCGTTAAAATCCCTGTCAACATAGGTGTGAAGTTGGCGTATCCCAAAGGAAGCAAACTGAAATAGGAGTATACCTCCGTGATGCGCTCGTTTGGACCGGCTGCAAAAATCATAACTGCGCCGATTGGCAAAATCTCCAAGATCAACGCCACACACTGCATCGCAATGGCTGCGCCGTAATACATCCTATTTTTTATTTTCATACAATCCCCTCTCTTTCCTATATAAGAGCAGAGTATCACAGTTGCTGTAATGGCAATGCCCAAGATCCAAGTGAAACTTTGGGTTGCTAAAAACAGGGGTGAAAGCATCATGGCAATGCCGATCATGAACAGGACCGCTTTGATTACGCCGATAACCATGCGCTTTGAATAGCTGAGCGCTTCCAAAATGAGTTTATCCGTCTGATTTTTTATCTCCGCCTCTTCAATCCTTTTCCCGGACAGCAACTCTCCAACAGAAACGCCTAAAATGTCCCCGAGCGGCTTTAATAAAGAAGTATCGGGAAGCCCTTTTCCGGTCTCCCACCGGGAGACGGCTTTATCGGTCACCATAAGTTTTTCCGCTAGCTCTCTTTGCGTGTATCCCTTTTGCTTTCGAAGCTGGGCAATAAATCTGCCTGTTGTATTTGCATCCATATTTTCTCACCTTCCGCTGGTTTTATTATAATTGATGGTCTGCGCGCACACAATCTATGGATCATAGAGTCGCCATTTTACGATTGCTCGGTCTGCATTTTCCTCAGGAGCGATGAAATCATCCCCGCTGCAACGAGCGCAGGCAAGAAGAAAAGCCGCAGTGAAACCTGCGGCTTTTCGCTGTTTTTAAAGATAAAAAAATTGGCAGACTCCAAACGGAATCTGCCAATTCATCATGGCGTGTCGTTCCAAAAAAGATATTTCGAGAGAACTAGGAAATCTCAACCTACTCTGCTTAAATAATCTGTCTTAACACCTCCGAACAAGTGTGAGACATATAA